>NZ_DHYX01000056.1:0-16367 GCF_002414285.1 Clostridium sp. UBA5119
TTTTTATTACCATTAAGTTTCTCTAAAGTTTCTGTAATTACCTGCTTTTCTATTTCTTCTACTATGTCTTTAAGTTGTTTATTTTCATAATCAACCTTTCTTTTGTTACAATCTAATATCTTTGCTGGTAAATGCTCTGGTAAAATTTTAAGCTCTGTATTAAGTAAATTTATTGCTCTTTCAATAACATTTTCTAGTTCCCTAACATTACCTGGCCAGTTATAACATTTAAGATAATCCAAGGTTTCTTCTGATATTCCTTCACTATATATTCCATACTTATTACATAACTTAACTCTTAATGCCTCTGCAAGTGGTCCCACATCTTCAATTCTTTCTCTTAATGCTGGAAGCTTAACATGCATAACATTTAATCTATAGTATAAATCTTGTCTAAACTTACCCNNACCCTCTTGAGTTAACTGTAATAAGTTTTTATTTGTAGATGCTATAATCCTAACATCTATCTTCTTTACATCATTGCTACCCACTCTTACAATTTCTCTATCTTGAAGAACTCTTAATAACTTCACCTGCATAAAAAGAGGCATATCTCCTATTTCATCTAAAAGAATAGTTCCTCCATCTGCAAGTTCAAATTTCCCCTTCATTCCTGTTTTTTTTGCTCCTGTAAATGCTCCTTCTTCATAGCCAAACATTTCTGATTCAAATAGTTCTGTTGGTATAGCTCCACAATTTATTTTAACAAAAGGTTTCCTCGCTCTTTTACTACTATTGTGTATGGACTGTGCAACTAATTCTTTTCCTGTACCACTCTCCCCTGTAATTAATACAGATGAATCCCCCCTTGCAATCTTCTCAGCAAATTTTATAGCAGTTAAGAAGCTTGAGCTATTTCCGATAATTTTATCAAAGGTATAGGTTGCTTTATTCTCTACAGTGAGTTCATTTTTGTAAAATTGAACTTCTTTTTCTAAATGTGATATCTTACTACTTAATATTCTAAAATTATCTATATCTTTAAACATAACTCTACCTATGGCGCCTCTAATTTTTCCATTAATTATTATAGGAACTCTCATAGATATCATTTTGTGTTCATTAACCTCCTGTATATCTCCAACTTCTTTAAATCCATTTTTAGCTATAAGGTGCAATTTTGTGTTGGGTATAACCTTAGTTACATGTTTACCCTCTGGTTCTTTACAACCTAAAAACTTCTTATATCCATCTGTCATCATTGTTATAATTCCATCTTCATTAACCACTACAATGTATTCATTTAAACTATTAAATGCAAAATTGAGTATTTCCTCATCAACCCTCATATACTTTTCCTCCTAAATAAAATACATTATTTTAAGTTTCTATCTATTAAGTGTAACTACATACCTATTTAATATATTTATATCCATTTAATCTATTTTAATTAAACTCATTTTAAAACCAATTGTTATTTATACCAAAAACTTTTTTTAAATGTTCTACTGCAAAATTCCCTGTAATTCCAACAAATATACCAGTCCCAATCCCTGCCACACTCATAACAGGTAAATAGAGCATAACACTCATTGTTTTTACTATTAGTGATGCTGCAAGTAATTGTCCTACATTATGAAATACTGCCCCCACACAGCTTACTCCTATAATACTTATCTTTTCTTTTCCAAGATGTTTTGTAAACACCATAAATATATAACTTAAAATCCCACCAGCTAAACTATACATTAATCTAGATATACTTCCTCCAAACATTACGGAAAGTAAAATTCTTAAAAACATAACTAAAAAAGTCTCTTTATAACTTAAGGTGTATAATGCTATTACCGTAATAATATTAGCAAGACCTAGCCTTGTGCCCGGAGTTATAAATGGTACTGGTATCATATTTTCAAATATGTGTAGCACCAAGGACATTGCTACTAATAGGGATATATATATCATTTTTCTAATACTTTTACTAGCTTCTTTACTATTCATTATCTTCACCTCAACGAGAAATTACATCTTCCCCTTCACTACTCTTTTGTTCTCCTACTATTTCAATGATTAATCTATTAGGCAGACATACTATCCTTTCTCCAACCTCTCCTATAAATCCTTCATTTATACATATTTCATCCTTACAATCTGCATCTACAATCCCTATTTTCATATCATGGATAACAACCCTATTTACTCCATAGGATGATTTAAAAGTAAATTCTTCATCTAAATCCTTTGTTAATTCCACTCTCTTTTTCTCTTGTCCATCTATAGAAATAACAGCATAGTTTATTCCTTTATAATTACTCTGATAATTTTTTAGCATTATGTAAGGTATAAATGACACTATTAGTAGTACTACAATTATTACTATATCCATTCTCTTCATTAATTTCATATTGATTCTTCTCCTATACAATAATAGTTTAAACAAAGTAATTTTAATCTTTTATTGTTATTATATCAATATGTTCACCTAAATTCCTTAGTGATTAAAAATTTTAAGAAAAATATTCTTCAACTAAAAAAACAATATATATATATATTATTATATTTTATATTTTTTATGTTATTTATGTTAATTTAAATCATAAATTGTAAATAATTTTTTAACAAATTTCCTGGAAATATATTTACTATTATTTTAGTTTAGTTTATAATTAAGACATAAAAATACTACGTTTTTTTAAACCAAAAATATTTTTAGGAGGGCACATTAATGAATAAAAAAGTTCTAGCTTTATTATCTTCAGTAGTTTTAACTGCTGGAATGTTAGTTGGTTGTGGTTCAAAAGGAATGAAGGATGGAAGCTATAAATCTGAATTTGATGCTTTTGATGATCACGGTTGGAAAGGACAAGTTGAAATTACAGTTGCTGATGGAAAAATCACTGATGCTAAATTCGACTATGTAAATGAATCTGGAGATCTAAAGAGTAAAGATGCCGAGTATCAAGAAAAGATGACACAAGTATCTGGAATTGGCCCTGTTGAGTTTTCAGCTCAATATGCAGAAGCTCTTGTAGAGAAACAAGATCCTGCAACAGTTGATGCAATAACTGGAGCAACTACTTCTGGAGATGATTTTAAGCTTTTAGCCGATGCAGCTGTCCAACATGCAAATGATGGTAAAACTGAAACTGCAGTAGTTAAAGCCAAAAAATAGTATTTTCATAAATAGTGTAGTAATAAGACTTTAGGTTATCCTGAAGTCTTATATTTATTTCTCCTCAATTATGTAGTTATTACTAGTTATGAAATTTCTATATATTTTATATTTAAAAGTTTCTCCTAATAAATTATAATGTTATTATTAATATAATGATATAACCTACTTTAATAATAATTTAACAATATATAAGGGTTTATTTAGTTAAATATTAAAACTTTATATTATTATGCATATAGATAAGGAGGTCTCTATGAAACTCTTAAAAAAACTTTCTTGCCTTTTAGTTGTATTTATAATTACTATTATTAGTGCAGGATGTGCAAATCAAAAGCTACCTATTAAGCCAATTAGTAAAACAGAGCTAGTTATTGGTACGGTGTGTACCATAACCATATATGATAAAAGAGATACAACTATAATAGATGAATCTTTTGCTCGTTTAAGAGAACTAGAAAATATATTAAGTATAAGTAAGTCTAATACCGAGTTAGATGAAGTAAATAATATGGCGGGGATAGAACCCGTTGAGGGTAGGAATGATACTTTTTATGTGGTAAAAAAAGGACTAGAATATTCTAAACTGTCTGGTGGTTCACTAGATATCACTATTGGACCTTTGGTAAAGTTATGGGGAATCGGTACAGATAATGCTAAACTTCCCTCAGAAAAAGAAATTAATGAAAAAAAGGCTTTAATTGATTATAATAAAATTCAAATAGATGAATCAAAAAAAAGTATATTTTTAAAAAATCCAAATATGATTATAGACTTAGGTGCAATTGCAAAGGGATATGCTGCTGATGAAATAGTTAAAATTCTAAAAGATGCTGAAGTATCCAGTGCAATTATTGATTTAGGTGGGAATATTTATGTACTCGGTGACAAGATAGATGGTACCCCTTGGAAGGTAGGAGTTCAAAACCCTGAAAAATCCGGTAGTGATACTATTGGATTTGTAAGTGTTAGTAATAAATCTATTGTAACCTCTGGAGTGTATGAAAGATACTTTGAGCAAGATGGTAAAAACTATCACCATATTCTAAGTCCAGATACAGGTTATCCATATGACAACAACATCTTAGGTGTGTCTATATTATCTAATAACTCTATAGATGGTGATTCTCTATCAACTACTTTATTTGCCCTTGGGGTAGATGAAGGTTTAAAACTTATTAACTCATTAGATGATGTTGAGGCAATTTTTATAACTAAGAACCATGAACTATACTTAACTAATGGCTTTAAAAAAGCATTTACCCTTACAAATAATAATTATGAAATAAAAGAATAATAAATGGCTATGGTAGTCCCATAGCCATTTATTTTAAACTAATTTATAGCATTTACTCTTATTATATATCATATTATGATCAAGTTGTTTGATATATTTTAATACCTCTACATCTACAAACTTCATAAGAACTTCTAATTCCTCATTCTTTTTAGTAATCTCTTCATGAGATTTTTTCATATCCATTTCTGCTTGCTCTACTATATTTTTATCTATTGTAATATCATTTAGAGTTCCTTCAAATATATCTTTTATTTCTTCCTTTAACTTATCTGAAAGTCCTCTTAAGTTTTCCATTATATTATTGCTTAATATAGAAGCAATATTATCCTTATTTTCTATGACTTGATTTTTAATTTTTATTCTAGTATTTTCTGCCTTTTCTTCTGACTTCATAAACATTACCTTAATTCCATCAGCTACTGTACTTAAGAAATTCTCATTTGGTATTACAGTAACTTCATAATTAATACTATTTAAGAATTCATCATGTAATACTAAAAACTTCTTCAGTAACTCCTCAAGTGGTTTTATATCTATAGGTTTAATTTTACTTGTGAAATCACCATAGGCAGATATTACAGTATCCCTATTATCCTTTATCTTTTCTATAGTCTCTTGATGGTATCCATAGAGCTTTGAATACTTAGTTATATAAACCTCAAATTGTTCTAACATTAAATCATATATATTTTTATTACACCAATTCACAATAGTTTCACTAAATATCTTTTCAGCCTTATCCTTTAATGTTGAAGTTTCTTCTAAGTCATCTATAGCATCTAGTTTTTTCTCTATAAGATCAGGGATAATTATTGATATCTTTTCTTCCGCATATTTTCCTAAAAACTCTATATCGCCCTGAATTTTAGTAAGAAATTCATTATGGTTTGATCTAACTTCATCTGCTAAGTTTATATATTCTGATACACATTCCTTAAGTGTATATCTCCTTTCCTTATAAACTCCATTTTTAAATTTTATGTCTTCTCGAATTCCATCTAAAGTTTTATTTATATTATTCTTAAAGTCATTAAATTTCATATTTATTATATTTTCTGGAGTTTGTCCTATAAGTGTTTCTAATAACTCTCTAGAATCAGAAAAGTCTTTTTGGTCAAATAATATAATTTTTCTTTTATAATCTAGCATATTTTCTAATAAAGCTTTATTATAACTTAATGCTTCAGCTTTATAATCACTATTCTTTGTATTAATAAAAATAACCAATATAGAATTGTTACTATCTTCTAATATATGTTTAATATAAGTTACATCAATATCTCTTAACTCTTTATGACCATCTATTACAATAATATTTTTATCTGCCATTTTACCATGAATAGACTTATCATAAGTTATAATACATTTATTAGGATCTCTTAATAAATTATTCTTTGTAATAACTTCACAACTATAATAATCTTTAATATATGATTTTAACTCTAGTTGTTCATTGCTAATAAACACAATATCCTTATCTTGTAAAAAAATTTTTTCTCCAATAATATTGTTTAAAGTTTTTTCTACCTCTCTATCTTGAATTGCATTAATACCTATTATTGCTTTTTTACTACTACTTCTAATAAAGTCACTAGTATCAAATTTAGATTCTATGCCATAGCTTGTACATATATCTTTTACATTATTATATAAATATAGCCAAGGATACTCTCTTAAATTATAGTTTTCCTTATTAGTTCCATCTATGGATATTTCGTTACATTCTTCTATATAATTAAGTAGATCCTTATTTATATTAAATATATTAATTATGGAAGATAACTTGGTTGAAGTTTCAATTGCTTTTTCATAATTATTGTTTTGAACCGCAGCATTCATTAAATAAAACGCAAAGTCAAATTCATACTCTCTTAAAAATACTTCTTTATACTTTCTTATCCTTATATCTTCATAAATTTCATTTAACACACATACAGCTTGAGAACAATTTATAAAATCTCCGTGTTTATAATCTATAGTATTAAAACTTTGTCTTAGATAATTTAATACTCTAATAAGTTGTTCTTCCTCTTGTCTGATACATTTGTATAAACTTAAAATTAAAGTACTCCACTCTACAATTTTAAGATCTTCCATTAATATATTACAGAATTTTATAATCTTATCCACACATTCTATATCTAGTGATTGTGCTTTTGTGCATATAATATTCATTGTATTTATCCAATGAGGAATACTATCCTTACAATATTCCTCTATTGAGATATCTATGGCATTAGAGTAAGATTTTTCTGTTGTAAAATACTCTACAACATCTATATTTATTCCTTTAAATGAAGATAATATTTTTATTACATTTCTAGCTGCCTCATTAGCTTTATCTATAATGTTTAATTCTTTACTTGCTCTATATACACAATAGTTTTTTTGTATGTATAATATTTCTTCTTCTCCAATTATGCTTTCATATAGTGATAAAGCTTCTTCAACTTCAACCATATCACCAAGATTTTTTCTTGCCCACATTAATAGTTCAAAAAATACTACTCCACTTTTACATTGAATTTCTTCGGTTTGAAATTTATTTCCACTTTTTAAGAATTCCTCCATAACCTCTATTACTTTAGAAAAGTAATCTTTTGATAATTCAAATTCTTTTTTCTCAAAATATATTTCTCCTAGTGAGTAGTATGATACTATAAGATTTCTAAAATCCTCATACTCCATATTCCCAATTACTTTATAATCTAACTTTTCTATAATTTTTTTTAAAAACTCAGTAAGGTTTACTTCATTTACATCTATTCTAAATATATTTTTAACACACCAGTTATAATAATGCTTTATCATTAAGCAGGGTTCACAGGTAATCTTACTGTCTGTAATATCTAGATAAAAATTCAATTTACCTAAGTTGTTTTCACACTGCTGAAGGAATTTCATCTGTTTTTTTAAAGACAATTCATTCACTCTCCTTATTTTATTTAGTCATACATGACATTTGTCTATAATTTATATGATGTTACTTTTTGCTAGTTGCTGCAGGATTAGGAACACTTACAACTAAAATTTTGCATATTTTATTAGTATAGTTTGCATAGTTATGATTAATAGAAGATTTAAAATGTGCTGAATCACCAGGGTAAAGATACTGCTTTTCATCATTTATGAATAAAGTAATAATTCCTTCTAANNAAATTCTTCACCTTCATGCTGATAAGTACTTAAATTTTCCTCTGTATTTGTAGGCAATATTTCAATTAATCTAGGCAACATAGTTTTATCTTCAGGATTATTTGATAATACATAATTAATATGAAGGGCATTATCTATTTTATATATATCTCTTTCGTAACTCTTTTGTATAAATCTTTCTCTCCTCTTACTAGTTGATAGTAAAAAGTAAGATAGTTCAACATCTAAAGCCTCTGCTATATTAAGTAAAGAATCTGTAGCTATACTAGTAAGACCTCTTTCTAATTGAGATAAAAACCCAGTAGATAAAGATGTTTTTTCGCTTAGTTCCTTTAATGTCATCTTTTTATTAGTTCTAAGTTCTTTAATTTTGCTTCCTATGATTTTATTCAACCGTTCCACCTCTTTGTTTAATTTAACTTTTTATCTATAGTCTAGCTGCTTTAACCACCATGTAAGGAATAATATGTCATCAACTAGAGCTACTGACTATTGGAGTATATGTTCAACTAAACTTCAATGGAGATAAAACTCCTTCTAAGCTAAGTTTCACTTGATATTAATATTATTACTCAATACCTAAGCATTGTCTAGCTAAGTTTATAATTTATAAATAAATTTGATAAATATAAATAAATATTTATCAAATTTTTACCCAAATAAAAGAATATTAAAAATTCTAAAATAATATATTTTAAATTCAAATTCTTTTATAAAATAAAGTCCAGATATTATTTATCTGAACTTTATAATCTTTAGAACATATTCTTCATTGTAAATTTTTCTTAATTATTTTTCTTTAAGTTCTTTTCATATCTAGCAAAAAGTACTAAGGCAACTATTGAAAAGAATATTGGTCCAGCAATGCTCCATATAGTTTTAGCCATATCTCCATTCATAGCTGGCTCGATTATTGAGAAAAAGTTAGCAAATCCAACCGTAGCTGTTACTACAATAGTTACAAGTATAATAAATCCTTTACCTTTGAAAACTTGGAAAGGTTTCTGTATTCCCGCTCTTCTTTTAAATGATATAAATGCTCCAGACAAGAACATATATGGAATTGTCATAGCTACATTAGTCATTGCTACAAGAATACTAAAGAATTCTTCCATAGCTTCGCCACCAAATCCTACTAATAAAATCATAATTATTACTACTATAGCTTGAATAATCATTGCATTTACAGGCATACCTTTTTTCATTTTTGCAACTGAATCTGGGAATAATCCCTTAGGAGTTCCTGCTATTAATTGCTTAAGTGGGGCATATGTTAAAGTAAAGAATGCTCCTGTAAGAGCAAGTAGCATTGATAATCCAACAAACCTAGCTATCCAGTTACCTATTTGTACTGAAATAGCTTCAGTTGCTCCAAAGGTTACTCCAAATTGATAACCTAAGTTATTCATTATAAGATAACCTACATTTCCCATGTGAACTATATCTCCATACTTACCATTTGTTCCAAGTATAGCATCCCAATTTGTAAATATTCCAACACAGAATAATCCTACTGCATATCCAACAGCTATGATTATAGCAGATATAGCAAGACCTTTAGGAAAGTTTTTTTCTGGTTCATCTGTTTGATCAACCAATCCTCCAACTACCTCTATACCACCAAATGCAAATAAAGCAAATACCATAAATGATAATATTGATATTGAACTTTGATAAGCTGGGTTAGGCGATGATATGAAAGTTGTAGAATTAACTATGGGTTGTGCTAATTCTCCACCATTTCCTATTAATATAACTATGGAACCTAATATTAACAATATATTAAGCGCTGCTACAGCTGTACCTCCTACTGAAGTAACCTTTTTAATTTTTTCTATCCCCTTAGTTGACACGAAGGTAACAAATATAATCCAAAGAACAGCAAGTATGGCAAGAGTTTGACGCCCTCCAAAACCAAATATACTCCATGTACTAGTTGTATCTGTACCATAAATTGCATTAGATAAAGTTACCCATATTCCAGAAGATACATTAACCATCCATATTACTGTTGAAGTATACCACATAAATGTCCCAATAAAAGCATACTTAGCATTTACAGACTTCTCCATCCATGAGTATATTCCTCCGGTTTCATTTTTAAATGCAGCTCCATATTCAGCCATCATAAATGCAAATGGAATAAAGAATAATATTGCAGCTATAATGAAGAAGGGTATTGAACCATACCCCATTAAATAGTATGACCTGGGCATATTATTAAAGCCATATACAGATGTAAAAATCATTAATATCAGTGCTGTGATAGATAACTTTTCTGTACTACCTTTCTTTGATGACATTATTTTTCCTCCTTTGTAGCTAAATTAAGTTTAAAAACTTAATTTTATCTAATTGCTTATTAAATAAGTAATCTTATTTTATTTTTAACCATAATAAAATAAATATGTAAGAAAAATAAGAAACCACAAATATCCATTGTGGTTTCTTACCTTTTTAGATCTCTTTAGTTGCATTCTTTAACCATAAAACCTCATCCTCTAATAAATAAGGACTTAACTTTTCTAATACTTTTTTATNNTTATGATAATTGTTTAACCAAGATTTTTCATCTTCATTAAGCAATGATATATTTATTGCATCTAATTCATAAGGACATAAAGTTAAATCTTTAAAGCACATAAACTTTCCAAAATCATTTTTTTCTTTTTCTTTAACAGCTATTAAGTTTTCAATTCTTACACCATGTTTATCAGCTTTATAAACTCCAGGTTCATTAGATACTATCATGCCTTCTTCTAAAGCAATTGGATTTAATTCTCTTCTTATCCCCTGTGGTCCCTCATGTACATTAAGTAAATAGCCAACTCCATGTCCTGTTCCATGTTTAAAGTCTAATCCTTTGCTCCAAAGAGCTCTTCTTGCTAAAACATCAAGACTACATCCCGGAGTTCCTTCCAAGAATATTACTGTAGATAGATTTAGATGTCCTTTTAAAACTAAAGTATAATCTTCCTTTTCTTCTTCTGTAAGTTCACCTAGGGCTATAGTTCTTGTAATATCCGTAGTTCCATCTAAATATTGAGCTCCAGAATCTACTAAGAATAATCCTTTTGGTTGTAGTTTTAGACTAGACTCTTCTGATGCTTTGTAGTGAATTATCGCTCCGTGAGGACCATATCCCGCAATGGTATCAAAGCTTATATCTATAAAATCCTCACCTTCAGCTCTAAATTTTTGTAGTTTTTCAGCCGCTGATATTTCTGTTATCTCTTCATTATTTACATTTTCTTTTACCCACTTTATGAACTTTACCATAGCTATTCCATCTTTTATATGGGCATTTTCTATATTTTTAAGCTCTACAGAATTTTTTCTAGCTTTTAAATCCGTAGTTATATTCCTTTTTTCTATTATGTTAACTTTTTTATTTATAGATTCATTAAGCCACACATTAGTTTTGCTTGAATCAAAGGTTATATTTCCTTTAATTAACTTAAGATCTGATACTATGTCATTATAATCTTTTATAGATATTGATTTACTACTTAATAGATTTATAATTTTTTCATTTAACTTTTCCTTATCTACATATAGAATGTATTTGTCATCACTAATTAAGAAATAACTTAAGAATACAGGATTACATTCCACATCTCCGCCTCTTAAATTTAGAAGCCATGCTATATCATCTAAAGATGCTAGTAATAAGTTATTTACATTAATATTTTTCATCTCTTCTTTTACTAAAGTTAACTTTTCTTCTACAGTTTTTCCTGCATAAGAGTCTTCATGAATAAATATTTTTTTATTAGGCATAGTTGGCCTGTCTTTCCATATAATATCAAAAATATCTTCTTCAGGTTTTGTTTTAATCCCCTTTTCTTTAAAAGCTCCTTCTAAATCATGAAGCTGAGAAACTGTAAACACCTTTCCATTAAAGCTGACAGTACCTCCTGATTTCACATTATCACAGATCCATTGTGTATAGGTTTTAACACCTGGTTCACCCATACGTTCTAGTATGTATTCTGTACCTTGAATTTGTTGTTCCCCTTGAAGGAAATATCTTCCATCTACCCATAAATGAGCTTCTTTCTCCGTTATAACAACAGTTCCAGCAGATCCAGTAAACCCTGAAATCCATTGTCTCACTCTAAAATAGTCACTTACATACTCACTTCCATGGTTATCTGAACTTGGAATAATAAAAGCGTCTATACTTCTTTCTTTCATTAAACTTCTTAGACTTTCAATTCTTGATTTAATATCCACTTTAACATCTCCTTATAAAATAAATTTTATTAATGTTTTAATATCAATATTATTTTTCAGTATAATAAACAACTCCTACAGTTTTAGGTCCTACGTGACAACCTATCACAGGCCCAATACATTGTATATCTACATCTATACCTAATATTTCTTTGATTTTATTAAGTGCGCCTTCTTCTAAATCATATTTCATAATGCCGGCTATTACACCAGCATGCATATCGTCAGGCAAAACAAACCAGCTTGAATGAAATGTTGAAATAGGGTGTCCTTTAGAACCTTCGCCTTCACNNCTTCCTTCTTCTTCACAGTTTATGTGATGAACTATTACCTGTCCAAGTCCTCTATTTTTTATATCCTGTTGCAATTTTTCTATAATTTTAAGTACTGCCTTCTGTTTTGTTCTAACTTTATCAAAAACTGAAGTCTTTCCAGCTTCTACAGTAAGTATAGGTCTAATTTGAAGAAGTGCTCCAAATAAAGCAGCTGCTCCTCCTATACGACCACCCTTTTTCAAATATTCTAAAGTATCTGGTACAAATAAAAACCTACTCTTACTCTTTATAGCCTCTACTCCAGCTATAACTTCCTCCATAGATTTACCTTCCTCAGCCAGTTTTGCTGCTTCTAAAACTGCATACCCCATTTGCATACAGTTAGATGCTGAATCTATAACTTCCATCCTAGCCTTAGGATATTTGTCCATTATCATTGTTTTTATTAGTTGATTACAAGTAGCATATGTACCACTCATTTCTGAGGATATAAAAACTCCTAATGCTTCATGTCCTTCACCTATAACCTGGTCAAAGCTATTAAACAAATCATCTATACTTGGTTGAGATGAAGTAGGTATACTATCTAACTTCTTCATGGTTTTATAAAACTTATCATTTTCAATTTCTATTTCTTTATTAGCTATATTATTTATAACAACACCTAAAGAAACTACAGTAATATCATATTTTTCTATGAGTTCCTTTGGTATATAACTAGTACTATCTGTTATTATTTTTATACTCATAAATCTTGCCTCCAAATAACAATAATTATATGCTTATTATTAATTATAATCATAATTAATATCTATTTTTATATTATATTTAATTCTAATATAATATTCTAATTTTCAAAAATATAAAACTCTATACGGAGCTAACATTTAAGTAATATAATATTTAAATTAAGTTTGCATCTCAAATTTAAAATTCAAGATGCAAACTACAATATTAATTATATACAATTTTCTAAACAATATTATAATTATATCAATACCAGATTTAAAAATATATAGATAACCATTATTTTCTTAAAAAATCATACTACTAATTAGTATAAATAAAGCTAGCTCAACAATTTCATTATTGGCACCTAGAGTATCTCCAGAATGCCCTCCGATTTTGCTATTACAAAACAAATTAAATATTATAGTAACTATAAATCCACCAAGTAAAAGTATAATTATATATTTAATATTAAAGAATAAACTTCCAATAAGTAAAGTAAGCGTTAATGCTCCTGNNGTATTTCCAATGTAAAAATTACCAGTACCTTCTTTTTTAGCTGTCTTCCCTATTAAAGCAATAAATACAGTAAATAATCTACTTATCATAGGTACTATTATTATCATATACCCTATAGATTTTGTTCCTATATAATATATTCCTAAAGCCTTAATTGCTATATCTATAATCATAGCTAATACTCCAAAAGAACCTACTCTACTATCCTTCATTATCTCAATTATTCGCTCTCTACTTCTAAAAGAAAAGAATCCATCACAGGTATCTCCTAGTCCATCCATGTGAAGTCCACCTGTAATAAATATTCCAACTATAACTGTAATTATAGCAACCATGGGTAATGGCAACCATATAGATGTAATATAAAAAATTAAATATTCAATAACCCCAAGAATGGCTCCTACTACAGGAAAATATAAAGTGGCTTTTTTAAAGTTTTCTTTCTCACAAGCTAAAGATATATTCACTGGTATTCTGGTTATAAATTGGAATAGCAAAAGAAAATTATTAAAGAAAATCTTTTCTTTTCCTATGGCTCCTAATACCATAATAGCTATTATAGATAAAATTATCAAATTTTTAATCATAACTCTGCTCCTCGTCTATCCCTTTATTTTTAATCCTTGTCCACAACAAACTAAATATACCTCATCACAAATGTTTGCTACATGCTGATTTATAAATCCTTGAATATCTCTAAAGATTCTAGATAATTTATTTTCAGGTACTAATCCCCATCCAACTTCATTGGTAATTAACACAACTTCTTTATCTAACTTTTTACACTTTTCTAAGAATAATGTAAATTCATTCTTTATGCTATCACATATTTTATCTGTTTCATCATCACTTATATTATCGTAATTTGTAGTGGTTTCAAACATTAAATTGGTAGTCATTATAGTAACACAATCTAAAAATATATATCTTTCAGTAAATCTCTCTATTTTTTTATGTAAGTCTTTATAACTTTCTAAGGTTTGCCACTTTTTATTTCTGCTTTCCTTATGCTTTTCTATTCTGTGCTTCATTTCATCGTCTGTTACTATAGCTGTTGCTATATATAATACATCATCAGTATGTTTAAGTAGATTTTCTCCATATTTACTTTTCCCACTTCTACATCCACCAGTAACTAAAGTTAATTTACTCATTTTCTTTCTCCTCTTCTTTTATCCTCATAAACAAATTAATTAATATTAAAATTCTACTGGAATTATACTATCAATATAAAAGTACCCGTATTCTAATTTAATTATGGACAAATCTGCATTTTTAGAATTAAACCTCCAATAATTATCTAAACTACCTTCCAATATATAAGTATATATGGTTCTTATAATTCCTCCATGGGTACAAATAAGTATATTCTCAACAGACTCTTTTTTTAGTTCTTCCATAAAGCTTTTCACTCTATTATAAACCTCTATAAAGCTCTCTCCATTCTCTATGGAATACCCCTTCCAATTATTTGTCCAAGTATCATATTCTAATTTAAATGAATCTTGTAACTGTTTATAGTTTTTTCCTTCAAAGATTCCAAAGTTTCTTTCATTCAATCTAGAATCTACTTTAACTCCTTCTCCTTCATATATTTTTTTAAGGGTTTCCTTTGCTCTTTTTTTTTCACTACAAAACACTTTATCAAAGTTTATATGCTTCAATTTTTCTCCTACCAATTCAGCTTGTTTAATTCCCTTTTCTGTTAGCTCACAGTCTATATCTCCGTAATAAGTCTTTTTTATATTTTCTTCTGTTTCCCCGTGTCTAACTATATATATTTTCAATTACTACACTCCTTTATAAAAAGCTGTATATCAATAATCTATCCACACCGGTTCATATTATATTATTTTCTTATATCTATATAATCCTTTTTATCTATTCCAGCTTCATTAAAGGAATCCATATTATTCATAGTAAAAACAGCACTCTCTATTATTCCAAAGGCTATTGGACATCCACTACCTTCACCTAATCTCATTCCTAAACTAAACATAGGTTCAAGTCCTAAAGTTTTCATTGCATATTGTGCTCCTGGTTCTGCTGATAGGTGAGATGCAAACATATACTCTGAAGCCTTTGAGCTTAATTCCTTTGCACAAATAGCTGCTGCTGATGATATAAGCCCATCAATTACAACTGGTACTTTATATATAGCACCTCCTAAAAATACTCCACAAAGACCAGCTATATCAAATCCACCTACCTTACTAATCACATCTATTACATCGTTTTTGTTAGGCTTATTTATTTCAATAGATTTTTTTACCATGGCCTTTTTATGGGACAATCCATCATCTGTTAGCCCTGAGCCTTTACCAACTATTAAATCACTATCAATTCCAGAGAATACACTTATTATAGCTGCAGAAGTAGCTGTATTACCTACTCCCATCTCACCAGTTCCTATTAAATCATATCCTTGATTTTTTAACTCCTTAACAATATCAATTCCTATCTTTATAGCTTTAATAGCTTCTTCCCTAGTCATTGCAGGACCTTTACTCATATTATTTGTACCATATCTAATCTTTCNNGGTCAGTAAATTCCTTATCCACTCCTATATCAACCACAGTAGTATCATTATTGTAGTATCTACTTAATATACACACCCCAGTAGTACCCTTTACAAAATTTTCTGTAACTGTAGCTGTTACCTCTTTTGGGCATGAAGAAACCCCTGATTCTTGAATTCCATTATCAGCACACATTATAACTATATTTTTCTTTTTTATTTCTTTTATATGCTCACCCTTAATACCACTAAGTTTTACAACAATCTCTTCTAAGACTCCTAAACTTCCTATAGGCTTGCTTAAATGATCTATGTAATTCTTAGAATTATTCATTACTTCTCTATTTACATCTTCAATACCACTTAATAACCTTTTTAATTCATCCACTCTTATCACTCCATCTAAATTTATTCTGTAAAATTTATTCTTTAAATAGTTTTATTATAACTAAAAACACCCTTATCCTCTAAGATAAGGGTGTTAATACACATAACTAAATTTATTAAACTAAAAAATAGTT
>NZ_DHYX01000056.1:16426-77128 GCF_002414285.1 Clostridium sp. UBA5119
TAACCACTTTCCCTATTAAACTTAATGTACCTTAAACTATTATTCATTTAACTTAAATTATATACTACTAGCATAACTTATTCAACAATCTTTATGGACTCCATATTAAATAATACATATATAACTTTAGGTTATTAACTATAAATATAAATTAAATTTACATAACATTCGTAAATATCCTTATTCCCTTGAAAAATTTATAAAATAGTGGATAATTATAATTGATAAGTAATATCATTTGAATTACATTTATAACTTTACTATAATACATAAACTGTATTTTAAAATAGTTTATAAAAATTAACTTGAGATTGGAGACGTACTATGAGTAATAGAATTAAAGGAATAATATTAATTATTTTATCTGCCTTTGGCTTTGCAATAATGTCTGCCTTTGTAAAGCTATCTGGAGATTTACCCTCTATGCAAAAGGCTTTTTTTAGAAACATAGTTTCTTTTGTCATAGCTCTTGGTATGATTATATATCACAAAGAAAGTTTCTTTGGCAAAAAAGAAAACCAAAAGCTTCTTATTATGAGATCCACTTTAGGCACATTAGGAGTAATATTAAACTTTTATGCTATAGACCATCTTATTCTTTCAGATGCTAATATGCTTAATAAGCTAAGTCCTTTCTTTGTAATACTTTTCTCTGCTATCTTTTTAAAAGAAAGATTACAGCTAAGGCATATTACTATCATTGCTGTTGGTTTCCTTGGATCACTACTTATTATAAAGCCTGCTTTTAGTGTAAATGTAATTCCTTATCTCATAGGACTTTCATCTGCCATATTTGCTGGCTCTGCCTATACCTGCCTTCGAACCATTGGAAACCGTGAAAAGCATTATACTGTGGTGTTTTATTTTTCTTGCTTTTCTGTAGTAACAATTTTCCCATTTATGATATTTTCTTATACACCTATGACTTTGATTCAATTTACCTACTTAATATTAGCCGGTATCTTTGCAACTATAGGACAATTTGGAATTACTCTAGCCTATAAGTATGCACCTGCAAAAGAAATATCAATTTTTGATTACTCTAATATAATCTTTTCAGCTATTATAAGCATGGTAATATTTAACCAATCCCCTGATATCATAAGTATTTTAGGATACATAGTTATATTTTCTGCTTCGCTTTACATGTTTATGTACAATAAAAAACTAGATAACCTTAAATAATATTTTTAAAAGGGTTGTCTCAAAGTTAATTCTTTTGAGACAATCCTTTTTATTATATATCTAAGGTCTTTCTTTCTCTATTTCATATAGTAATTTATTTTAAATTTATGTTTAGCTTAATAATTCCCTCCAAATCTTTAATAAATCTTAAGATTTATTAAAGGTATTTCTTAAGATTTACCATGTAAAATAAAACCATAGTAAAAATTATGTAGAATTAATGGGGGGTTTTAAAATATGAAAATATTAATTCTTACAGGAAAATTTGGTATGGGCCATTATTCAGTATCTAAATCTTTATGTGAACAAATTCAGTCTAATCACCCTAATGCATCAGTAGTTATAAAGGATGTTTTCGATTATGCATTACCAACTTATTCTAATGCAATTTATAAGGCTTTTAATGTTATGGTGAATAAAGGTAGTGTATTTTATAATCAAGTTTATAAAATTACGGAGAATAGAAAGTATAATATGAATCCTATATTTTTAAAATACTTTCTTCCTAAGCTTGATAACCTAATTAAAGATATAGAACCTAATATTATTATTTCTACTCTACCCTTTTGCTCTCAACTAATATCAAGATATAAGATGAAATATAATCCAGCTCTTCCGCTTATAACTTGCATAACGGATATTAGTAGCCATTCAGAGTGGCTTAATGATAATACTAATTGTTATTTAGTTGGAAGTAACTCTTTAAAAAAGGACTTAATTTTAAAAGGTATTCCTGAAAACAAAATATTTATTAATGGAATACCTGTAAAAGAAGAATTTAAAAAATCTATAACTAATAGTTCTTCTAATGAAAAACAGCTCCTTATTATGGGCGGTGGATTAGGGCTATTACCCAAGTCTATGGAATTTTATAACCAGCTTAATTCTTTAGAAAATGTAAAGACTACAGTTATTACAGGAAATAATACTGAAATCTTTAATATGCTTTATGGAAAATATGAAAATATTAATGTACTTGGATATACTGATGAGGTTTATAAATATATGCAAAAAGCAGATTTGATACTTTCTAAACCTGGTGGAATAACTTTATTTGAAAGTATTTTCTCAGAAACACCTTTAATTGCCTTTAAACCTTTTCTTCAACAAGAAATTAATAATACTAACTTTATATTAAATAATGGTATTGGAAAGGTCCTTGAGACAAGTCCTGATAAATGTTTTGATAAAATAAAAAAAATTATTTTTGATGATGCAATACTAGATAATCTTTCTAATAATATAAAAAATTTTAAAAAACAATTTGATTGTACATCAATTGAAAAAGTATTGCTTACTTTAGAACCTAATATGGATGGAGCGTGTGCTTAATGTACTTTACTACTTTAACAGCTATTATTATAATTATTTTTCTAATTCACTCAATTATACCAACTTTATACAATAAATATATAAATTCAAATATTATTAAACTTACTAATAAAGATAATGAAATAATGCTAACCTTTGATGATGGCCCTGATGAAAGATATACTAATAATCTTTTAGATGTGCTTAAAGAAAATCAAATTAAAGCTACTTTCTTTGTTGTTGCAGAGAACGCTAAGAATAATCCTGAAATAATCTATCGTATGCATAAAGAAGGGCACACTATAGCACTACATTCTTTAGCGCATAAAAATGCTCTCTTTTATAGCTATAAATATACGAAAAAAGATTTTAAGAATAGTATAGAAATCATGAAAAACTTCAATTATCAAATCAACTATTATAGACCTCCTTGGGGACATAGTAATATCTTTACAAACTTTTTTGTTAAAAAGTATAATTTAAAAATGATTTTATGGGATGTTATGGCAGAAGATTGGAGTAAATACGCTACAGTAGATTCTATATCTTCAAAGTTAATACTACGTACTGATAGAAATTCTATTATATGTCTACATGATTCAGGAGAGAATTCAGGGGGTGCATTCGATGCTCCTCTTAAAACCATTGAAGCATTATCTACAGTTTTACCTAAGTTAAAGTTAGTAGGTTATAAATTTATAACACCAGAAAGGTTAGGACAATAATTGTGCAAAAATCTATTAAAAAAAACAAGTTTAACAACTACTATGGAAGTTTAATTTTTATGTTCTTACTCATTGCTATTACTTTTTACTTACTTTTTAAAGATACTTCGATAACTTCACTAATCTCTGTAATAAACACAATTAATCCTATTTACTTATTCATAGCATTTTCTATGATGTGTCTATTTATAATTTTTGAAGCTTATGTTATTTATATTATACTTAAAAATTTAAATAAAAAAGTACCTTTTAAAAAATGTATTGGTTATTCCTTTATTGGATTTTACTTTAGTTCTATTACTCCTTCATCATCAGGTGGTCAGCCAGCACAAGTATACTATATGAAAAAGGATAATATAAATATATCCTATTCTTCTTTAACTTTATTAATAATTGCCATAGTCTATCAATCAGTAATGCTTTTATATGGACTACTTATGTATCTTTTTAAATATACTTTTATAATAAATAATGTACGTGGCATTAAATGGCTGTTAATTTACGGAGTTATAATAAATGTATTTATAATAGGTTTTATATTTGCAGCTATATTTTCTAAAAATTTAGTTGGTAAGTTTATCAAATTTATTGTTGAACTCTTATCAAAATTTAAGATTATAAAAAATACAGAGTATACTCTATCTAAAATTAATGTTCACCTTGATGAATACACTAATGGTGCTAATTATATTAAAAATAATCCTTTACTAATTGTTAAGGTTTTAATAGTTACAGTTTCACAAATCACAGCTATGTATTTAGTTCCATATTACATATATAAATCTTTTGGATTAAATACTTATACCATTATAGATGTACTTTCTATACAAGCCTTATTAACTATAGCAGTATCTTCTTTGCCTTTGCCTGGTGCAGTAGGTGCCACTGAAAGTAGTTTTATGATATTATTTAAAATATTCTTTTCAAAAGAATTATTGCTTTCTGCAATGTTATTAAGCCGTGTAATTAGCTTTTATGCATTTCTATTATTGAGTAGCATAATAACAATAATTATTCATATTAAAGCTAATGGTAAACATAAAATTTAACATAGTCATCTATATTAGTAATAAGCTCTGTTAGAAATTACAGTAATAGAATATTTAATATTCTATTAGTTTATATTTAAACTAAAAATACAGACTACATCTAAATAAAATTTAGATATAGTCTGTATTGGTATGTTAATTAATTTATTAGTTTTGAGTTGCCCAATCTGCTGGATATGTTACATATATGAATCTAGCATAGTTTGGAACTGAGAATTTAATTGTGCTTCCTTTTGGTATTAAAATTAATTCTCCAGCATCTGCTGATACAAGTCTTCCGTCTATTACTATGTCTAGATGTCCTTCTATAACATAATCTATTTCATCATAATTTAAAGTCCAATCGAAGGTTGTTTCTTTCATCTCCATTATTCCACAACCTAATCTCTTACTTTCTTCAAGAGTGAATAAATCTTTTGTATATACTATATCACTGCTATTTCCAGTATCAAGTCTATTTGACTCATCTACTCTAACTGTTGGTAGTTTAACAGAGATAATGCCGCTTGCATCTTTATTTCTTACAAAGTCTACAGAATCATTAGACGCTCCTGTAAGTTTTTCTTCAATTATTTGTCTAACTAATTTTTCTAATAAACTTTTATCTATATTTTCCATCATTATTTAGCCTCCTCATTTTTAGTTGCATTGTTTGCAATGAATATAGCTACAAATATTGCTGTAATTCCTGCAACTAATTTACCTACTATCATTGGTAGTATCATTTCTGAATTAAACCCTGCTGTAAATCCTAAGTGATCTCCAAATACAAAGGCTGCAGATACTGCAAAAGCAACGTTAATTATTTTACCTCTGTTATCCATATCCTTCATCATGCCAAACATTGGAATACTATTAGCAAGAGTTGCAACCATACCAGCTGCTGCTATATCATTCATTTTTAAAACTTTACCTAATCCCATTAATGGTTTTTGGAATACTTTCGTAATCACATATACTAGTGGGAATGCTCCAGCAAGAACTATTGCTATTGCTCCAACGGTTTCAATACCATCAGAAATTGGTGCCATTCCTGGAATTATAACTAGACCTGTTAATTCTTCAATTACTGCTGCAGCTAATCCTAAAGTTATAAGTATAACTACAAATTTTCCAAAAACTGTAAATCCTTTAATTATTGCATTTTCAAATTTCCAAAGTCCTAAAGCTATAAGTGCTGCAATTATTACTATTGGAATTAAGTTTTTTAGCACCATAATTATTGGGAATCCAGCTACAAGACCACCAACAAAAGCTCCTAATGGAATTGTAATAACCCCTGCTAATACTCCCATAGCTAAGAATTTGTGATCTTCTTTTTCTATTATTCCAAGGGCAACTGGAATTGTAAATACTATAGTAACACCCATCATTGAACCAACTATTAATCCACCAAACATTCCTGCTTGAGAATCTACTGCAAGAGCTTGAGAAAGTGAAGCTCCTCCCATATCGTTCGCAAGTAATGTACCTCCGAACATACCTGGGTCTGCTCCTAAGAAATTAAATACTGGTACTATTACTGGTTCTAATATATTTGCAAGTACTGGTGCAAGACAGATAACTCCTATCATTGCAATTGCAAGAGAACCCATAGCCATGAAACCTTCTTCGAACTTTTCTCCAAGTCCAAACTTATTTCCTAAACACTTATCTATGGCTCCAAGGGCCATAAATACAACCATGATATATACAATTATGTCGTTAATTTCCATTGTTTCATCTCCTTAATAAGTTAATTCTTTATTTAATCAATTTATTTATACTGTTAACTGTGTAAACTAAAGTTTAAGCTTTTATGTTAAATACTTAATGATAAGTTCATCTGGTGAAGGTATTACTGATGCATGAACAATTCGTTTTTCTTCTATAGCTTCTTTAGCTATATTTATTCCATGATCTACATCACTAAGCCCACCAGAAATAATATAAACAAGTTTACCACTTATTCCAGATGCCACTTGTAGTTTTACTAAATTTAAATTGGCTCCCTTAAGAGCAATATCTAAAGCTTTAAGACCACTACTTACACTATTGGTCTCCATTACTCCTATGGCCCCATTAGCCTTAGTTACAAACCTGCTTTTCAAAGCTTGTATAATATTATTATGGACACCATTTATAATACAGCTATCTATTATATGCCCCTGACCAGAGATAATCCCGTGGTCAAGGGTTGTTCTTATAGCACCTTCATCTCCTGTTAATATAACCAAAAACCTTCCAGGACATATAGTTTTAAGATATAGTACATCAACATCAGCTTTTTTCACCATTTCATCTGCAACTTCAATGCCTTTAGCTATACTTTTAAAATCAATTGCTCCAATACTTTTACTCATTTTCCACCTCTATTGAATCAATTATTCCTATTATAGTTGCATCCACAGGTACATCTCTTTCTCCTAGTGAAACTCTAGCTGAACCACCTCTAGTTATAAGTACATTATCACCAGTACCTGCACCTACACTATCCGCCGCTACGAAAAAGCCTGTTTCTTCCACATCTACATCTTTTAGTAACCTCACTATTAAAAACTTTTGACCATTTAGCTTTTCATCTTTTCTAGTTGCCCATAATTTACCAACAACTCTACCAATAACCATATTATCCTCCGCTAAACTCTTTTAACTTTCAGATTATGAATTCTTATAAAGTCGTTAGCCAATGGAGTGATTATGCTCTTTTTATCTATTACCACAGATTTCATTCCATTCATAAATGGCTTTCTAAGATCCATCTCACTAATAAGTTTCTTATTTCTAATTTCGAAACTCATCTCTTCTGATATAAAATTTGAAGTTTCTAATATACTAATATCTTCAATTTTTTTATACTCTTCTTTTCTTGTGGTTTTATCTTCAACTTTTTCAATAAACTCAACTATATCAATTCCATACACTTTAAGCTCTCTTTCAAAGCTTAAGTACTTATTATATAGTGCTCTCGGAGCAGTATTTTTATACTTTCTATACTCTAGACCATTTTCAAAGACATATACCTTCTTACCTGCTAATAGCATGTTAATGATAAAGTTTTCTTCTTCATTAATACCAGTTAGCGTAGCTATATTTGCCATGGACTTTATAGATAGTGTAGAAACTATAGCTATGTCAGCTTCTAGTTGTTCTTCATTATATGAAGTCACAGTATATTGTTCATCTAAATTAGATTTAGTAATAGGATCCAGATCTACATCTCCAACTATTACAGCTGTCTTATGTTTTATAGTATTTTTATTTGTTTCTTCTAACTTTTTATAAACTTCTTTTACTATTAAGTCCACAAGTTTATCATAGTTCATTTATATACCTCCCTTTTGAGGCCTACTTAACTATTCTACAAAGAGTTCCCTTCGTAAATCCACAAGCATTAGCCTCATCATAGTCTATATGCATATATGTTCTAAAATCTGGGCTTACTCTTATGACAACATCATCAAATATTAGAGGTCTATTACCATAAACCTTTGCTTGAATGATTTCTTTATCTTTCACACCAAACTTCTCTGCATCTTCTGGAGTTATGTGTATGTGCCTTTTAGCAACAATTACTCCTTTATCTATTGTAAGAGTAGCTCGTTCTGTAGAAATTGTAATTCCAGGAGTATCTTCTATTTTGCCGCTCTCTTTAACAGGAGCCTTAATTCCAAGAACTGTTGCATCAGTTAATGAAATTTCTACTTGCGTAGATTTCCTTGCAGGTCCAAGAACAACAACATTCTTTAGTGAACCCTTAGGTCCTGTTATAGTAACTCTTTCTTTACATGCATATTGACCTGGTTGTGATAAGTCTTTAACCTTATTTAACTGATAATTACGTCCAAATAATATGTTTATATGATCTTCACATAGGTGAACGTGTTTTCCTGAGGCTTCAACTTCTATAAAAGCTTCTTTTTTTACCCTCTTTATTACTTCATCTATGACATCTTCTACTAAAAGATTATTCATATTTCATCCTCCCGCTTTAACTGTATTCTCCAGTTCTATATTTAAATATCATTATCCAAAACAAGGATGATAATCTATTTAACGCCTTTATTATATCCGGCCTTTGAACATCACCATACTCCCCTTTAAATGCGGTATAAGCTAAAAGTTCAGTTTCTCTTATAGTTGTTCTACAGGAATTTAAAGCAACAACAGCCTCACCCATGGAAAACTTTACTGGCTCATGACCAATACCATAGTATTTCTTTGGATAATGAGATTTTTCTCTCAATTCTTCTGGAGTCATACCAAGAAGTTTAAATTCTCCTACTGGTTCATTAACTACTTCGCATCTAAGGATACCTCTTACAAACTTTAAAATTTCTTCAAGGTCTTCTGTTAGCTTTGAAACTCCTAATTTATGAGTAATAACTTGAGTTTCTAATATCTTAGACTCAAGAGAATCTAACTTACCTCTCAGTGCTATTATCTTATGATCTTTAAACACTAATAAGTTTCCATGTAAATGTGTCATATGCTCAGGCTTTTCCATTAATTCAGCACCAAATACAGTTATATATTTACTTTTTTCTTCTTTCATTTGTAACTTTACAGGTACTTCTTCTTTTGCTTCTTTTACTTCATGTACTACTTCCTCTAAAGAATCCACATACTTTAATTTAATATTATTTTCCGACAAAAATGATTTTGCAGATGGTGTTACTATTTGCCCTTTTAAAACTCTAAATTCCGTATGTTCCTTAAAGTCTTTTCCCTTTAACTGTCTTCTAACTTCACTTTCAGTTAATACTGACATATCTTCACATCCCTCATTAGATGTAAGAGACGTATTGCTTATTTTAGCAATACATCTCTACACAAATCTAAATTAAACTGTTTCTGGTGTTTTTGGTAAAACAGTATCTACTTCAAAGTGTGGTCTTGGGATTACGTGAACTGATATTAATTCTCCAACTCTTTCAGCAGCTGCTGCTCCAGCATCTGTAGCAGCTTTAACAGCTCCAACATCTCCTCTTACAAGTACAGTTACAAGACCACCACCAACTTGTTCTTTTCCTACTAGTTGTACGTTAGCAGCTTTAACCATTGCGTCTGCAGCTTCTATTGCTGCTACTAATCCTTTAGTTTCAATCATTCCTAATGCATTTGCGTTTGCCATTATAAATTCCTCCTTAAATTTAACCTATATACTTTGAATTTTATTTTATTATCTTAATTCACTTATTATTTTCTTAACAAGTAAATTGACAAGCTCTTCTGTTTCTACAGATGAAAGTGAACTATTATTTCCATTAACTGAATTGCTACTTCCACCTCTAAAATGTTCAATTTCTCTAACTCCATAAGCTACTTTTTTGATATTTACAAGGTGAAGTGGTCCTACATTATCAGATGTTGCACTTCCACCAATAGCTCCACAACCTAAAGTTAAAGCAGGTACTATATTTAGAGAAGCACCTATTCCTCCTAAAGTACTTGGAGTGTTTACTGGTATTCTTGATACCGGCATACTAAGAGCAAATCTTTTAACTAGTTCCTTGTCTTCACAGTGCATTGAGAATGTGTGACCAGCGCCTTCATTAATAAGTATTTCTCTACACTTAGCTTCTATATCATCTACACTCTTTTCAACATAGAATCCTAGAATTGGAGCTAGTTTTTCTCTCGAATATGGAACATTGTGTCCTACTTCTGTTTCTTCAGCAATAAGTACTCTTGCTGAAGAAGGTACGTTAGTTAAATTAGCAAGTTTTGCAATAGTTTCTACACTCTTACCAACTATTTGTGGATTCATACTTCCATTAGCTCTCATTATAAATTTACCAAGTTGTTTTGCTTCTTCTGGGCTTAAGAAATATGCTCCTTGATTTTTGAATTCAGCCACTACTCTATCTTTAATAGATTCTTCTATAATTACTGATTGCTCAGAAGCACAGATTGTTCCATTATCAAAAGTTTTAGAATCCATTATTCTCTTAACCGCAACTTTAATATCAGCACTCTTATCGATAAATGCTGGACCATTTCCTGGACCAACTCCAAGAGCTGGTGTACCTGAAGAGTACGCTGCTCTAACCATTGCTGAACCACCAGTTGCAAGTATCATAGCTGTATCTTTATTTTTCATTAATTCATCTGTAGCTTGAAGGGTTGGAATTGTAATACATCCAATAACTCCTTCTGGGCATCCAGCCTTTACAGCTGCTTCATTAATAATTCTAACTGTTTCTAATATACTTTTTTTAGCATTTGGATGTGGCGAAAATACTATTGCGTTTCCACATTTTAATGATATAAGAGCTTTATACATAGTTGTTGATGTTGGATTAGTTGAAGGAATTAATCCTGCAATTACTCCCATAGGTACTGCAACATCCATAACTTTTTTCTCTTCATCTTCTGCAACTATACCAATAGTTTTTAGATCCTTGATATAATCATAGATATATGTAGACCCAAAAATATTTTTAATTACTTTGTCCTGCCATATTCCAAATCCAGTTTCTTCAACTGCCATTTTAGCTAGCTTTTCTGCATTTGCTGCAGCAGCCTCAGCCATAGCCTTAACTATTCTATCAATCTCTTCTTGAGATTTTTTAGCCAATTTTGCTTGAGCAGCTTTAGCTGTTTTAATTAGATTTCTAACCTCTTGTATAGACGCTAAATCTTTATCTGTAAGTTCCATTATTTTTCACCTGCTTTGTTATATTCTAGTATAGTTTTAATAAGCACATCCTTTTTGGCAAATTTAATTTGTTTATTTGTCATATTCGGAATTTTTAAAGTTCTAACTAATCTTCTTAACTCTTCCACCTTCATAGAGTTAAAATCTATATGATCTTTGAAATCATTTTTTACAATTTCTTCTATATTGTTTATTTGAGGCTCTTCTTCTTTTGTTTCTTCTTTTGTTTCTTCTTTAGCTTCTGATTTTTCTTCTGTAACTTTTTCTACAATCTCCACTTCAGAAGTTTCCACTTTTTCCTTGACTAAAGCCTCTTCTTTTTTCTTAACTTGAGTTTCTATTTTTTCCTTATCTTTTGTATCACTTTTTTCACTGTATGATTCTATAGATACCTCTTGTGATTTTTTATGTCTTTCAAAGAATAAATCTTCAACTTGTGAATCTACTCTTGGTATCACATGAGCAGTTCTAAAAGTACCTAAACTTTCTACAGAAGCCTTGGCTGCATCAACTGCAGCCTTTACCGCTCCTACATCTCCAATAATTTTAATAGTGGTTATTCCACCTTTTATTTTCTCTAGTCCAATCAAAGTAACATTTGCAGCCTTTAGAGCAGAATCTGCAGCTTCTACTGCTGCAACGTATCCTCTTACTTCTACTAGACCTAATGCTTTACTCACCTACTAAACCTTCGCCTAAAAGTTTACTGGTTGTTGAGCAACTGATTTGACAGCTTCTGCAAAAGCGTCACATGCTGCCTTACATGCTGATTGACTACCTGTAAGTAATCCACCGCCATAGTTTGTTTCAGTTGGAGGTCCAAAGAATTCTTTCATCTCAACATCTGCTGCCTTAAGAGCTGCATCTAATCCATAAATAGCTTCAAGTGGTGGAGCTACAAGATAAGCTATTGCTTCTCCTTCTTTAACTCCTGCTACTTTTGAAAGATAAGTTCCAGTTCTTGAAACACAGTGTGCATAGTAAGCTATAGAGTTATCGTCATTAGCACTTACAAAGTGTGATCCATTTTCCATGAAGTCTATAGTAGCATTTAAACCACTTCTTACTTCTGCTGGACTTGGTCCAGCTATTATTCCAATAACTTCACCAGCAAGTTTTGTAGATGCATTTGCAGCACCTGCATACATTGACCTTGCATATACTACATCAACTTCAGCAGCTTTTGTAGCTTCATCAAGAGCAGTGTAAGTTACGTCATCACTATCAGCAGTAATGATACCTAAACTTTTGTGATGAGGTTGTAATTCTAATTTTTTAACTAGTTCTGGGCTTACATTTGAAATTATTTTAACGCTTAATACGGTTGGACGTAATGCTTCATTAATCACAATAAATTCCCCCTAAATTATATTTTTAAGTTTATTCCTGATGCTTTTTTATCAAGCATTGTCTTTATAAGTTCAGCTATATGTGCTCCAGCTTCAACTGCAGTAGTACCACCTTTATGGATGTTTGATATAACTGTTCTGTTAGCCTCTGGCATGTTAGCTGTTGGTCTATAAGCTATATAAGCACTCATTGATTCAGCAGTAACAAGACCTGGTCTTTCACCTACTAGCATACAAACGACCTCTGCTCCTGTTGCATCACCAATAGCATCCATAGCTCCAACTCTACAATGTTTAATGAATAATATATCTCCAATTTCAATTCCATACATTTTTAATCCTTGTTTAATTGAAGGAACTGAATCTTTTAGGTTAGCTTCAATAGCTGCAGAAGAAAGTCCATCTCCAACTACTACTAACACTTTTTGACCTGAGAACTTATCTTTTATAAACTTAGTAGTTTCTTCGTCAAATTTTCTTCCAAGGTCAGGACGAGTTATATATTGATCTTTATCAACACACATTGTATTTACTGGTATTAAATTATTTTCTTTTATAAAGTCTTCAGATACATAAGAGAATACGGAGTCTTGTGCAGCAGCATGGTCAGCTCTAACTCTTAATTGAGTTATTGTTTTGTATCTTGGACCTGATCTTCCAATACCTATTCTTGCAGGAGTTCTTTCCTTCATTTTTAGGTATCCTTCTCTATCATGAGGGTTTTCAACTAAAAGTTGTTTTTTTAGGTCAATTTCTGTAATATCTGGAATACATCCATTTTTATCTACTGAACCTATTACAGCACTCATTTTATNNATTTTTCTACCATTTCTCCTAATAACTTTTCAACCATTAATTTTAATTCTTGTTCGTTCATCAGTAGTCCCCCTTATCCTAAGAATATTGAAGCGTCGCCAGCTCTTCTGGTTAACTTGCCATTTTCTATAATTCCCATTTTTTCCATCCACTCTTCAAAAGGTTTAATAGGTTTTACTCCTAATAACTCTCTCAATGTAGCTGTTTCTTGATATCCAGTTGTTTGATAGTTAAGCATTACGTCATCACCATGAGGAATTCCCATGAAGTATGTACATCCTGCTGTAGCAAGTAATACTGCTAAGTTTTCTATATCATTTTGATCAGCTTTCATGTGGTTTGTGTAACAAGCGTCACATCCCATTGGAAGTCCTGAAAGCTTACCCATGAAGTGGTCTTCAAGACCAGCTCTTATAACTTGTTTTGCATCATATAGGTACTCAGGTCCTATGAATCCAACAACTGTATTTACTAAAAATGGTTGGAATCTCTTAGCAAATCCATAACATCTAGCTTCCATTGTTACTTGGTCAGCACCATGGTGTGCATCTGAAGAAAGTTCTGAACCTTGACCAGTTTCAAAATACATTACATTTGGACCTGTAGCAGTTCCTTCTTTAAGTGCAAGTTGTCTTGCTTCTTCTATTGTTGCAGCAGTAAATCCAAATGCTTCATTTCCTTTTTCAGAACCAGCAATTGATTGGAATATAAGGTCCGCTGGCGCACCTTTCCTAATTGCTTCCATTTGTGTAGTTACGTGTGCAAGTACGCAAGTTTGAGTTGGTATTTCCCATTTTTCTTTAAATTCATTAAATCTCTTTAAGACTTTTGTTACGCTCTCTACAGAGTCATCAACTGGGTTTAATCCAAGCACTGCGTCTCCAATACCATAGCTTAACCCTTCCATTAAAGATGCAAGTATTCCATCTGGATCATCTGTTGGATGGTTTGGTTGTAATCTAACAGATAACGTGCCTGGCTCTCCTATAGTTGTATTACAATGAGCTGTAACTTTTATTTTCTTAGCTGCGTATACTAAATCCATATTAGACATTATTTTTGCAACAGCAGCCACTATTTCTGATGTTATTCCTCTTGAAGCTCTTCTTATATCTGCTCCTGTAGTATTATCATCTAGTAGCCACTCTCTAAATTCTGCTACAGTCCAATTTTTGACTTCTGCATATATTTTTTCATTTACGTCATCTTGTATTATTCTAGTAACCTCATCTAATTCATAAGGTACTGCAGGATTATTTCTTAAATCAGACAATGTAAGGTTAGAAAGTACAACTTTTGCTGCAACCCTTTCCTCTGCTGACTGTGCAGCTATTCCTGCTAAGTTATCTCCTGATTTCTCTTCGTTTGCTTTTGCCATAACTTCCATTACTGAATTAAACTGGTATACTTTTCCGAATAATTTAGTTTTTAAAATCATGATAATCCTCCTCTCGGTTAATTAAATACTAATGTTTTTATAACTACAGGTAATACTTTACCTTCCGCTACGGGTTTTCCTATATCTATATAATCTCCATTTTCAACCTTGATACCATCAATACAAACTATATCCTTATCAAGATGTAAAAGGGAGTAAATAGCCTGACCTAATACCTTTGCCATATCATTTTCAACAATTATAATAAGTGGAAGCTTTCTATCAATAAGTTCTTTCATCCCACCTACTAGTCCCTTTGCCATGTCTTGTATTTCTGCAAAAGAAGGATTCTTCTTTCCATGTAGGGCTATTGCAATACTCTGAAGTTCATTTTCATATTTAAACCAATTAATTTTTTCTGACATAGCCTTTTCTAAAATTTCAGAACCTCTATTCTCATCTTCTAAACTAAGCTTTAAAATTGGTAAATTTTTTATAGGGAAATTGTCATGGGTATATGTAATTGTACTTCCACTAATATCCATAGTGTGAGAGCCAGCTCCAACTACCGTTGCTCTTATAGTTTCTATTGATCTGACCAATTTTAATTTTTTACATAAGTCTGAGTTTTTAATAGCTTCTCCAAGAAGTATTCCTATATCTCCATACTTAAAGTAATCTTCTATAGGAGATTCGTTATATATATAGTCAGCTACTCCTCCTGAAAAAGATATACACTTAATCTCCTCATTTAAGGCAATAGACTTATTAGTAACTATCATTTCAAAGATAGATGTTTGAGTCCTAATTCCTACGCTTTCCTCTAAAAGCTTTACCATTTCATCAATAACTGGTATCAACATTTCTTTAGTTGCTTTATATCCAACTTTTATATCAAAATTATTTTCATTTATAATGTTTTGTATTTTAGGAGCAATATATACTATATTATTTGTGTCTTTATCAAGTTTTATAAGTCTTCCACCTATATCTAGGCATCCAGTTTCCTTTAAATCTCCTCTAGTAAACACAGCTAAATTTGTAGTCCCTCCACCAATATCTAGATTAACTACACTTGTAGAATGTTCACTGGAGTAAATGTGAGCTCCTGCACCTTTAGCCGCTATAATGCTTTCAAGATCTGGACCTGCTGTAGCAACTACAAAGTCTCCTGCAAATCCACTTAAAGTATGAAGTACTTCATTGGCATTTTCTTTTCTAGCAGTTTCACCTGTTATAATTACAGCTCCTGTTTGTATTTCATCCTTATTGATACCAGATTTTTTATATTCTAAAGACACTATATCTTTAACTTTCTCAGCATCAATCTCTGTCATAGATTTAAGTGGCGTAAAATAAACATCACTTCTATAAACTACTTCTTTATCAACTATTGATATTCTAGGTACTGAAAAACTTGAAGCAGTGTTTTCTATGATTAATTTCGAAAATACAAGTTGAGTTGTACTAGTTCCAATATCAATTCCAACACTTAAAAGTTCTTCTCTCATTAAATCACCTCCAAATACAAATATAAAAAGGCTTAAAGCTACAAATTAATCTTTCAAATAACTATGAAAATTAATTTTTTAACTTTAAGCCTCTTTGCTTAAATCAAACTACTTCAATGTAGCTCTATTTTATTCAAGTTTTATAGGAAATCTAAATTTAATTCTAGTTCCCTCATCATTAGAAAATATATCTATATCACCTTTTAATTTATCAGATATGTAGTTTTTTACTATAGACATTCCTAAGCTAGAAGATTTATCTATGGAAGTATCAAAACCAACTCCATCGTCAGCTACTGATATTTCTCTAAACTCTTCCTGCTCAATCACAATAATTTTTATAGTTCCACATTCTCTATGATTAAAAGCATGATCATAACAATTTTGTATTAATTCATTAATTATAAGAGATATCGCAGTAATTCTATCTGTATCAATATAAAAATCATCACCTGATACTTCTATGTTAATTTCCTTTTGAATGTTTAAAAAACATCTTTTAGCATTATCTACTATAGCATTTATAACCTTCATAATCTTTACCTCATCACTTATATCCTTTGATAAAAGTTCATGAGTTGCTGCGATAGCTAGAATCCTATTCACACTTTCTTGAAGACTTACCTTTGCTTCCTCACTATCACATCTTCTCCCTTGAATACGTAAAAGTGAAGCTACAGTTTGTAAGTTATTCTTTACTCTATGATGAATTTCTCTTATAGCAACAGATTTAGAAATTATTTCAGCTTCTTTATTCTTTATATCTGTTATATCTTGAACTATTTCAATAACTCTCAAGTCTTCTTCCTTAATCAGTATTCTTTTTATTCCATAATAAAAATTACCAACTTTTATTTCCTTTGTTATTACTTTATTATCTTCTGTAATCTCTAAGATTTTATTAATATTAGTAAATAGGGTATTATCTAAGGACAAGTCATCATAATGCATTCCTTCAAGTTCATTATATCCTCTACCTATGTAAATCATATCAGCTTTTCTATTTTTAATTCTTAATATTCCATTTTCATCATAAACTAAAATGGCAGATTCTAAGTTATCATTTATCAATCTATTGGAATTTATCAAGTTCATAAGCTGATGTGTCTTTTGTCTTTTGCTTTTAGAGCCATCATTAGGAATAGTAAAATCTTCTTTTATCTCATTACTTATATCATCCTCAACAATAATTACTCCTATTATTTTTTCTTTATTATAAATCGGGTATACCTTTTGCCTTACAAATCTATTTTCTTGTGTTAAAGCTCTTACTCCTTTAAAAACCTCACCGGTTTTTAGAGTTCTTATTACACCAGGTTCATTAATTCTTAAAGCTTTTTTCCCTACTACAGAATTAGTATAAATAGATTCTTCTTTTCTTCCTTCTGAAACCACTATAGCTTCTTCTGGATTTTTTGATGGCACATCTATAAAAGCATCACATTCCTCTAAATTAGCTATTAATTCTATGGAACTAGAAATTTCTATGATTTTATTAACATCTTCATCAGTAAGATTAGTATAAATATTACATAATTCTTTTATCTTATTCATAAGCCACTATTAAAGTTTTTGCAATATCTATCATAGAGCATCTTCTATCCATACTCAATTTTCTAATGTATCTGTAAGCTTCTTCTTCATCGGAATTTAATTCTTTCATAAGTATACCTTTTGCTTTTTCTATTAATTTTCTTTCATTTAACTTTGATGTAACTTTCTCCAGGTTACTTTCTAACTCTTCAAATTCTTCTACTTTAGCTAAGCACATTTCCACTGTTGGTATAAATGATTTTTCATCTAAAGGTTTTACCAGATATCCATATGCTCCTACACTTTTAGCCTTTTCTATAAATTCAGTATCATTAAAGGCTGTCAATAAAAGTATTCCACCTGCAAGATGCTCAAGTCTAATTCTTTTACTAGCTCCTATGCCATCAAGTATAGGCATCTGTATATCCATAATTACTAAATCAGGTTTATGCTCTTTACAAAGTTCTACAGCACTAAACCCATCTGAAGCTTCTGCTACTACATTGTAACCCTCTGCTTCTAAGATATCTCTGATATCCATTCTAATAATAGGCTCATCGTCGACTATTATGATTTTTTTACTCATATTTAATTATTCTCCTCTATATTATGAACTTAAATATTTAATTAATTCCTCTATGCCAGTTCCATCTAAAGTATTTACTTCAAATATTCTAGATACTCCAGCCTCATTTAAGATTTCCTTAGCATATTTTATTCTATCTTTATTTTGAGCAATGTCTATCTTTGTCACTATACCAATACATTCTTTAGCAAACATACTACAAAAACCTGGTGCTATGTACGATTCTTCTGAAGTACAATCATATACTAGTGCAATTACATCTGCATCTGCTGATGTTACTATCAAAGCTTTGTAGTAAGATCTATTTTCTAGATATTCTCCTGGAGTATCTATAGACTCATCATAAATTTCTACCGATTGAGTCTTCTTATATTCTAAATCTAAATCGTGAATCTTTTGACATAAAGTAGTTTTTCCACTTCCAGTCTTTCCTATAAATATTACTTTTTTCATGTTACCTCCTAGGTTTTAGTAATTTTTGTAGAGGTAAATTGTAATAATCCTTCAAGTACAGAAGTAACTTCCTTCAATGCTGATTCTACAGAACTAATATCTCCTGTTATAACAAGTGAACCACTAAATCTATCTACAAATCCAAGATTAACTCCAGCAGCTTTTGTAGCTACATCAGCAGCAATTATAGAACCTTCACTTGGAGTTATAGTTAAAATACCAATAGCATCTCTAGTGCTTGCTACAAGACCTAGCTTTTTATAAAGCTCTTCTGTAGGATTTGCTATTATATGTGCAAGGGTTACTTGTTTTCCTGGAACAAACTCCTGTATAATCCTTTGCTTATCGTCACTCATATACTCACCTTACCTTTGCATTTAGAGACAACACTAAAATAATATTTTCATATAAATTATTAGTCTTAGTATTACCTGTGTTTTAACAACTATTCTTAAATAAATCTATAATTTTATAAAAATAATAAAGGCTCCTCGAAAACATAATATTTTCAAGAAGCCCCTTTGCTTAAAACCATTACACTACTTTGTGTATATTTCGATTATATATTCAAAATTTTATACTGTCAACCCATTTTTTAATGTTATTCTTTAATTTTTCCGATAATTTCAATAACATTAAGAGGAGTAGGTATTTTAGGGTTAGTTGCAGTACATGCATCTAATAATGCACTGTTTGCAATTTCTTCTTTAAGCTTTTCTAATTCTTCCATAGATACACCACAAGCTTTTAAAGTGGTAGGCATCTTCATTTCCTTTTGTAATTTTTTAATTTCATTTACGAGGCTTCTAACTCCTGCTCTAGCATTACTACAAGGTAATCCTAATAATTTTGCTATATTAGCATATTTAATAGCAGCTCTAGAAAACTCATTATTTTCATATCCTATTATGTCAGCATTAAATTCAACTATATAAGGTAATAATAAAGCATTAGTTCTTCCATGAGGTACATGGAATTTCCCGCCTAGAACATGGGCTATCCCATGATTTAATCCAAGAGAAGCTGAATTAAACGCAATTCCTGCAAGACATGATGCATTATGCATTTTTTCTCTAGCTTCTATATCTTCACCATTACTATATGCTCTTAAAAGATATTTAAAGGATAGTATAAGTGCTTTTTCAGCTAAAGCATCTGAAAAATCAGAAGCATTTGTAGATACATAAGCTTCAAGAGCGTGAGTTATTACATCCATACCTGTATCTGCAGTAATTGATCCAGGTACACTTTTTACTAGTTCTGGATCTAATATAGCCACATCTGGTAATAGATCATCTGAAACTAATGGATACTTTGTTCCCTTAGTTTTATCTGTTATTACTGAGAAGGATGTAACCTCTGAACCTGTACCGCTTGTAGTTGGGATAGCTATAAATTCCATATCTGTAACAGATGTAATTTTCTTCGCAAAATCCATTATTGCTTTAGCTGCATCTATTGAAGAACCTCCGCCTAGAGCGATCAACACTTCTGGCTTAACTTTCTGAAGCTCTTCTATACCTTGAACTATGAGCTCTATAGGTGGATCTGGAACTATATCACTAAATATAGTTATGTTAGCACTTTTTAATTTTTCTGTTATGTTATTAATCATTCCTGATTTCACCATGAAAGGATCTGTAACTACAAAAACTTTTTTATTTCCTACTTCCTCTAACCGTTCTAAAGCTCCTTGACCAAAATAAATCTGAGTTTTAATTTTAAAATTGTTCATCTTAAACTCCTTTCAAGACTATCTTATTTACAATATAGTCTTTAAAATTAATTAACTATTTATGCAGTAAGTTTATTAAAAGAAAATTCATTATTAAATTTACCCTAAAAACAACCACAAAAAGCTCCATAGGAATAATCCTATGGAGCTTCACTGCTCTTTAAGTACTTCATTGTACATATTTTCAATATACTATTTTAAAAAATAAAAGTCAATAAATATTCAATTAATTTAAATGTGAACTTATTAATTATTAATTGAACTTTATATTTACACTATAATATTTATCTATTAAACTACTATTTTCTACAGTATTTTTATTTATATTAATAAATATTAAAAATTTTTCCGTTTTAAATATTTTTTATGATAAAATCCTCTAAATTTGCCGTTAAATATTACATTTTCTAGAGTCTATTATACGTTTACATATAACTATTTTTAAAATATAATATTTGTATAACATTATAACCCTTTATACTAGGAGGACAGAATGAAAAACTTTTCTTATAAAACTAATGTAAAAAATAATATTATTACTTTATATCCTAAAGAATCTAAATGTAATGTTTGGTATATTATTTCTATAAGTTTTCTCATTGCTTTTATGATATTTAATCTATTCTTTTCAAATCTACTAGTCCTAGATGGTAAATTTCCTTTGCCATGGATTGTATTATTATGTATAACTGTAATTATAACTATTACTAATTTTAATGAATTTCACTCTTCTAATTATATTATTATCAGTTATATTATAACCATTCCTATGATTTTAAATTATTTATTGTTTAAATTATACATATACATACCTAGTCATATAATTCTTATATTATCTTTAAGTATGTCTATAATCTATAGAGTTACAAAAGAATTTCATAGTAAAAAATATCTAAGAATTATTATAGTGATTTTATCTATATGTACTTTCTTTTCAATTAATTATTACATATATTCTAAGAGAATTATAAAAGATTCTAACCTTAACACTACTGTAAAAAAAGCCATAGGTATGAATTTATATTCTCTAAATTCTTTGAATAAAACTAATCTTTCAAATGTAAATATACTTAAAATAAAAAATGTATCTAATCTAAAAGGCTTAGAATATATTGAAAATTTAAACACCTTGGAAATTAATGATAATGGATTAATTTTAGATTATTTACCTATTACTAAGTTGTATAATTTAAAGACTTTAAGTATACACAGATGCAACTTAAATGTTTTAAGTGAAGTAACCTTATTTGATAAAATAGATACTTTTAAACTTATATATCCTAAAACTGATTCTATAAATAGTCTGCCATTATTCCCAAAGGTAAAAAAATTAACCATTAACTTTAGTAGTGATTTTCAGCTTTCAACTTTGAAAAATTTTCCTAATGTAGAGGAATTCTCTCTATGTTTAGAAGGTCCTTTAATCGTAGATGGAATAGAAGTTATAAATAATTTAAAAACCTTGAATCTATCCTACGCTTACATATCAGATTATTCTAAACTTTTTGATATACCTACACTGAAAACTATTAGTTTGAACAATTGTTATATTGTAAATTTAGAGGATTTCATAAAACAAGCTGAATCTAAAGGTATTAAAGTCATTATGTAGTTTTACATAATGACTTTAATCAAACTGATAATCTCTTTAAATTGCATACATATATTATCTATATAACTATTTTTACACTTTCTCCTTCATTGGTTTTTATATCCACAAGAACTAAGCCTTTATAATTTTTATTAAGATACTTAATTGCTTTTTTTAAGTTCTTCATTTCGTTATTATTAATTGCTACCTTAGTTTTACTATTGTTTTTTTTCTTATACATAGATTTTAATGCTAAAGGTAGTACAAATATTCCTAGTGAAATACAAGCCCTTGGTATACATATATTTTTACTCTTATTTTCCCCCGGTTCTTTTATATTGATAATCATTTACTCAAATCCCCTTAATATATTATTTTAAGCTATTTCTATCAATATTTTATCTCCCTCATCTGTATCTACTTGTACAATTGGTCCTACAACACCTTTATCAATAGCTTCTAATATCATATCTATTTTGATATCATATTTGTCCATACTTTCAATTACATTACTACCAGCTGAAGCCATTATTTTTATAACCTCTAGTGGTATTGTTACTTTAACATTTTCTCCATCGTGAGATTTAATCCTTATATAAAGCATTCTAGTCCCATTGGTTGATTTTGGTACTTTAAAGAATTCATCATCATCTTCGCCTTTGACTTTATCCCCATCGTTCTTTTCTAAGGTTTCTAAAAGTTTACTTGCTTGCTCCCCTGTAAGCTTTCCTTCCTCTACCATTTTTAAAATTCTTAACTTATCTTCCATGATTACTCCCCCTAATTTATATTTTATTTAAAAGTTCGATAGCTTCATCTGAAGTTATCTCACCATTTTCTAACTTTGTAATTNNATTTCAAGCTGTTTTTTACTAGATAGCCCTAATACTTCATTTATTTCATCTAACTTACCCCTTACTGTTGGATAAGAAATCCCTAATGCTTTCTCTACATCTTTTATATTTCCTCTATATTGTAAAAAGGTTTCCACAAACCTTAATTGGTCATGATTTAACTTCTCAAATTTTGAGAAAGTAAAGTTATTTTCAATTACAGTATTACATTCATCACACTGTAACCTTTTTATATTCAATTTTCCTGAACAAACAGGACATCTGGTTAATGCCTTATACATTCTTGTCACCTCCTAAATAAAATTATACAGCATATTCTTTTAATTGTAAATATATACATTAAAAATAATTAATATCATTATTCAAAAAATTAATTTTAAATGTATATTATATTAATATAATTAATTTTAATATTAATATAATTAATTATACTCATTTATTCCTAATATATAAAAATCTTATTATAAAATATTCATTACAAACTTTAGAATAAATATCCAAAGATCTAATAACATAAATTTTTTTAAATTGGTAATCATAATTACTGATAAATTTAATATATCTATTAATGTATAATCAATAAATATTATATACAAACTATAAATAATTTAAATACTCAGTAAATTGATTGAATAATTTTCAAAATAATGGTACAATAATAATTAAAATATATGAGAGTTAAAATTGAGAGGGAGTGAATTTTTATGATGGTAAAACTTACTGTAAGAAGCATTATGAATTTAGGACTATGGGGTAGACTTTGTGAATATAAAGGGTGGGATAAACTTATAGTTAGAGAAGGTTTAATCTCTCTTGATAGTGAAGTTGAATTTGATGATGAATTTTTAAAGAAAGACGTTGTACCAATAGAGAAATTAAATGTATTCTTGTTTAATGTGGATACTGAAGATGCTAGATACTGTGGAACATTATTAGCAAGAGACTTAGAAGATGCAAAAATTAGAGTTGGTATGATCCACAATGTAACTAAGATTACAACTATTCAAGAAATCACTAAGGAACAGTTATATAATATGAAAAATAAACATATGGTTCTTGCAAGAATACCTCTTTAATCATAAATGGTACTAAAATAAGAAAAATCCCCAGTTAAGTTGAGAATTCTCAATTTAACTGGGGATTTTTCAAACTATAATTTAAATTTCTTTAAACTGCACATTATGCGCATAATGAAGTAATAGATCTCTTTGTACTTCTATTATAGATGTATTAATATTTTCTCCATCAACCATTAAAGTTACATCACTATGGTCTCCATATCTTTTTAGAAATTTATCCATATCTGAACGTTTAATACTGATTGGTAAAGTATCTCCATTACTTCTAAGTATCATTCCCACGGTTCTTCCTTGATTTCTAAATTTTCTTCCCTTGATTTTTAAATCTCTTAAACTAGCATCTATTATCATAGTAACCCCTCCATATTTACTTAAGTATAATTTTATATATTATATTTAAGTTTATGGAATAATATTACTTTAAATGTTAAATATTAATTTCAAGTTCTACTGGACAATGGTCTGAACCTAATATTTCTGTATGTATCTTAGCTGAAATTAAATTTTCCTTTAATCTTTCTGAGGTACAGAAATAATCAATTCTCCATCCTGCATTTTTCTCTCTAGCTTTAAATCTATAGGACCACCAAGAATATGTTCCTTCTAAATCAGGATAGAAATTTCTAAAGGTATCTATAAAACCAGATTCTAATAATTCAGTGAATTTATTTCTTTCTTCGTCAGTAAATCCTGCATTTCTTCTATTATTTTTAGGATTTTTAAGATCTATCTCCTTATGAGCTACATTTAAATCTCCACAGACTATCACGAGTTTATCTTCATCTAATTTTTTAAGATGTTTTCTAAATTCATCTTCCCAAACCATTCTATAATCAAGTCTTTCTAACTCCGACTTAGAGTTTGGAGTATATACTGTTACAAGATAAAACTTTTCAAACTCTAAAGTAATTACTCTACCTTCTTTATCATGTTCTTCTATTCCAATGCCATAGGATACATTCATAGGTTCTATCTTTGTAAATATAGCAGTTCCTGAATATCCTTTTTTTTCAGCATAATTCCAATATTGATGATATCCTTCTAAATCAAGTTCTATCTGTCCCCCTTGAACTTTACTTTCTTGAATACAAAACATATCTGCATCTACATCTTTAAAGAAATCTAAAAATCCTTTTTGAACGCAAGCTCTAATTCCATTAACATTCCACGAAATCAACTTCATATATACTACCTCTTTTCCAAAATAAATTTTAAGTTATAATAGCTTATAACTTAAAATTTATTTTATTATTAGCTATAGCTTATCACTATAAGATTAATGTAATTCTATTATCTTACTAATTATTGTAACATATAGTATATACTTATTTACACTACTATGGAGTATATTGTCTACTAATTAATGCAACTATATTATTTTTCATATCCACCTTACATAGTAAAGCTCTTTCTGTAGAGGCGTCCTTCTTATACTTATCTATATGCTTTTTAAAAGTATCATAATTAACTGTTTGAAAATCAATCGTATTATTATCTTGGTTTACTTCATATGCTAATAAGTTTATAGCTACATTCTTAGATACTTCATAAACCTTTGTTTCAACTACAGAATTTCTAATATAATAGCCATCATAAACTATATAGGTTCCATCTTCTTCTTTTATAGCTTTATTATCCTTTTTAGCTTCTACTAAGGCATCTTCTCCAGTATAAAACTCTACTTCATCGAAGGATATATAAATAATATTATTATCTGTGTAAATATTTTTCACATATCCCATTCTACTATCATACACATTCTCTTTTATATTTAAGGTAACATGAACATTTCTTCCATACTCCTTTGTCACCCCATTGTATGAATATTGTCCAGGTTGATTTAATATATCTATCTTTGATTTTTCCCAAAGGACATAATCCTTTATCTTATTGTTATCTACAATTATTTCTACCTCTTCTGGTAAATCAAATGAAAGGTCATCTTCATATATGTCATAAAATAACTCCACTCCCTCCATTTTCTCCCTTATATTAGCAAGAATCTTTTCCATATTTTCTGTATCAACCTTATTATCAATAGCTAATTTTATAATATAGTACGCATCATCGTACCTCTTTTTCTTTATATACTTATCCTTTATATCTGTATATATCTGCTTATCATTCTTTCCTTTTGTTATTGCAGTTTCATAGGACTTTCTAGCCTCTGCATATTTTTTTTCTTCTAGAAACTTATTGCCCTCCTTTATATACTTTTCTATTTCATTTTCCTCAACTTGAATATCTTCGGCTACATTTTCAGATAAAACAATCTCTTTATCTTTATTTTTACATCCTCCAATTATAATTGTACCAGTGAACATAATAAAAGCTACAGAACACAATAGAAATTTATTTATTTTCATTTTCAAGCACCCCTTACTTAATAACTTTAATATAAATATATGATTAAAATTTTAACAACTATAGTAAAGTTATTTCCAAGTTATTAACAAGGTTATTTTATACTTAATGGGATATCTACTCTTATAATAACCTTTTCTCCATTTATAATATCTATAGAACCTCCATGATCTTTTATAATTTCACTGCATAGGTATAATCCGAGTCCTCTACTTTCAGATTCTGAAAACTTATTAGATTTTATAAAAGGTTCAAAAATATGATCATATATTTCCTTAGAAATAACTCCTGACATACTCTCTACTTCTAGAATATAGTTCTTTCCTTCTATTTTTCCATTTATATAAAGAGACTCTTGTAATTTAGAATACTTTATACCATTGTCAATTAAATTTATAATAAGTTCCCTAATCCTGTTACACTGTGCTGATACTATACCATTTTCTAAATTTCTTATAATTTCCATAGAGTATTTTTTAGCTTTTATACTCATGTCATCACTTATCTCATCTATAAGCTTATCTATTCTAATATCCTTAAATTCTTCTGTAGTACAAGATAATCCCTTGGATATTTCTATTAACTCTAAAATTAAGTGATGCAATCTTTCACTTTCTAGATAGATTCTTTCTATAGCTCTTTTCTTGAAGGCTTCCTCCTTTACCATACCATTATTTATCATCTCTGCATATCCAGAAATAGCAGTTAACGGTGTCTTCATTTCATGAGTCACATTATCAAAAAAAGTTTTTCTACTTTTCTCTAATTTCTCTACTTTTTGTTTTTCTTCTTTTATTGTATTTATTTGTTCTTTTATTTTTTCTTTCATACTATTAAATTCTCTTGACAATATAGCTATTTCATCATTTCCATGAGTATCTATATAAAAACTATAGTCTCCTTGTCCAACTTTTTTTATGCCTTCTGTCAATGTTATTATAGGCTTAGTAACTTTAGTTATTATGAAAAAGCATAAGCTAAATATAAAGAATAATATAATACCTTCTACAACAGTTATAAATAAAAGCATTCTATTATTTTCACCATAAACCTCACTATAATCTTTTATTATACTAAGTACCCCTAGACTATCTTCATTCACAAAAATAGGATAGGACAGAATTCCGTAGAGTTTTTTATCTTCATATTTAAGATTAACAATAGCAGCTCCAGATCCAGCATTTTTATTTCCACTATTTAATATTTCCCTAAAAGATTCATCTACGTTCTCACTTAATACCTTGCCATCTATATCACTTATTTCTACAGTACACTGGAAGTTAGATGATATATATCTATTTAAGTAATTGCTTTCTTTAACTAAGCTATCTTTTTCATACTCTAAATCTGTAGCTAGCAGTCTATATTTTATAGCTTCTCTAGTACTATACATAATTTCATTTAGTGAATTACCTATGGATGTCTCCATTCTAATAATTAATATATGCCTTATGGATAAATTTAATATTACTCCAAAAGTTATAATTATAGATAGTATAGAAAATATAAATTTTACTCTTATTTTCATATTATTACCTCATCACATATCCTACCCCAAATACTGTATCTATGAGAGATCTCTCATTTTCATTATCTAATTTACTTCGAATTCTTCTTACATGAACATCTACAGTTCTAATATCTCCATCATAATCATATCCCCAAACTTTATTAAGAAGTTCTTCTCTTGAAAATACTCTATTCCTATTCTTCACTAAGAATTCAAACAAATCATATTCCTGTGGTTTCAATCTGACTTCTTCTTCATCCTTTAATACAATTCTACTATCTATATTTATTTTTATACGATTTGAAACTTCTAAAAATTCACTTTGGCTCTTCACTTTGTATTTTTCTACACATCTAAGAGCAGTTTTAACCCTTGCAAGGACTTCCTTTATATGAAATGGCTTAGTTATATAATCATCAGCTCCTAGCTCTAACCCTAAAATTTTATCTACTATATCATTTCTTGCAGTTAATATTACAATAGGAATTAAATACTTACTATTAATTTCTTTACATAGCTCAAAGCCGCTTTCATCTGGTAAATTTAAGTCTAACAAAGCTAAATCAGGTTTATAATTTTTTACTAATTGTCTTCCTTCTTTAGCCGTAAATCCACATCTTACATTATATCCTTCACTTTTTAATGCAGTATACAATATATCACTTATAGATATTTCATCTTCTACTATTAAAATCTTTATACCCATATCTCTCTCCCAAATAAAAAATTATCCACTAATTATAATATGCAGCTTCATATTATATATGGCAAATATATGAAACAACTGACTCAAATAAAAAATCCCCATCTATATTAGATAGGGATTAAAACTATATTCTTTCTACACTTTCTCTTATAACTAATTCAGATGTATACCTATACTCTGATTGTTCTCTTGGTTGTCGTAAAATTATAGATATCAACTCTTCAGTGGCTTTCCTAGCCATTTCTTTTATAGGTTGTTTAAACGTTGTAAGTGCTGGCGTTATAATTTCAGAAAAAGCCAAATCATCAATACCTATAACAGATAAATCATATGGTATAGATATCTTAACCTTATTAGCAACTTTATAAATTCCATAAGCAATAACATCAGAACAAGCTACTATGGCTGTAACCTTATTATTACAATTTAAAAGTTTTTCCGCTCCCTTAATACCAGTTTCTACATCATGCATAGAAGAGTATGTCCATTCATCATCTATTTCTAAGCTATGATCTTTCATAGCTTGTCTATACCCTTCCATGCCATCTCCACAATTTGATAACCAAGGTGTTCCATTAATACATCCTATATTTTTATGTCCTAATTCAATAAGATATTTAGTTGCTTCATAACCGTCACTATAACTATCCAGATACACATTGCAAACGTCTTCACTGTTACTAATGCTACGATGAATAGCTACCATAGGATACTTAATTCTTAATAAATCTTCAAATTGCCAACTCTCTTTTATTAAACTAGGTGCAATTATAATACCATCTACACAGTGCTCTCTCATTAGGTTAATATACTTATGTTCATTTTCTGCATCATTATATGTACTACAAACTAATATGCTGTATCCATGTTCCTCTGCCGTTTCCTCAATACCCTTAATTATTCGTGAAAAATAAAAGCTAGAAATATCTGGCAAAATAACCCCAATAAGCTTAGTTTCTCCATTAACCAAACTCCTAGCCATGGCATTCGGTTTATAGTCAAGCTCCTTAATTAAATTTAATATTCTCTGTTTTGTCTCCTCTGTAGTTTTTGTTGTCTTTCCATTAATAACATTAGAAACTGTAGTTGCCGACACTTGGGCAACCTTCGCAATGTCCTTTATTGTAACCCCCATACAGATTCCTCCTACTTTATGTCATTTATTAAGCTATAAATATATTATATATGATACTCTATTAAACTACAATAGACCATATGCTCCCCAATATTTATCAAAGTAAGCACATGGTCTATGTTGATTATTTTATCAATTTCTACTATTTCTTATATTCAATATGTCTAGCCTTAAAATTACAGGAACAAGACCTGTTTATTGTAGTACTTGTCATATATATTCTAACCTTAAGATAGAAAAATATAGTAGCACAAATAAGTATAATAAAACCGTATAAATAATTATATCTATATCCCAAATTATTCAAAATAGTTCCACCAAGAAAATTCCCTATAGCTATTGAGAATCCATTAGATAGCATCTTTAATGATGCAAATATATCTCGATGCTCTATGGCTATATTACTCATCATCAGACTATCTAAAGAGTAAATTATAAGACCAACAGATATACCTCTAATAACTAAAAAAAGTATAAACAATTCACTGTTAGAAACCACTGCTAACATAAAACAACTGATAATTGCAATTATAAATACAGTCAGGTTAAATTTCTTTACCCCCATCCGTTCTATAATTCCAGGCATTAAAATAAGCCCAAACATACTTAAAATAGTTAATGAAAAAGTTATATAAGATATTATATTATTTCCTAAACCAAAATAATTCTTTAATATTAAATTATTATAAGGTGCTACACCACTAAATCCTATGGCGTTAATAAATAAAAGCATAGAAAAAAGTCTAATTTGCTTATCAGACTTTAAGCATTCTATTGTTTCCCTCATACTTTTCTTTACTTCTTCATTTTCTACTACATTAGTTATATCCTTAGGTAGTAAAAAGCATCTAATAGTTGAAGTCACTATTAGAATTACGGCTGCTAATAGAAACAACTTTTTATATCCTATTCTCGCAAAATATTCTATGCCTGTTATGTTTCCAGCTACTAGTGCTCCTACAGCTCCGGCTATTAAATTTACAGAATACTTATAGCTATAGGCACAACATTCCTTTTTGCCTATAGTATATGAATACAACAGTTGTAATTCTGTAACATTTATAAGACATGTACCCATATTTATAAGAATTTGACCAAACATAAGAATTATCATTGCTCTAAACCCCATATGAAACCCAACTCCTATGGCACAAATTATTAATCCTATACATAAAATTCTCTTTCTTCCAAGTATTTTAATAAATGGTCCTACAAAAAAGCCTGTCAAAGTAAATAGGGAGCCTAGAGAAAATATTGTTCCTATAGCTTCAGCTGATAAGCCTATAAAATCATAATATAAAATTTGCAAGAAGAAAAACATTCCCATGGCCAGAGCGAATAAAGCTTCACTTGCTACCATTATATGTATGTTCCTAGGAAATGTCTTTATTATTTGTAACATCTTTAATTTACCCATTTTATGTCCACCTTAAATAATCATTCTCTATTTAGGGTAAACAAAATTTCAATACTTATACAAAAAGAGAGCATTATTTCTCTCTTAAAATTAATTATATTCAACTTCTTTTAAGCATAATCCTTTAGCTTGAGCCATTGGTCCAGCTTGCGCTCTCTCTTTTGCCTCTAAAATTTTAGCAACATCACTTGGCTTTAACTGACTTTTTCCAACTTCTAAAAGAGTTCCAACTATTATTCTAACCATATTTAAAAGGAATCCATCTCCATTGACCTCTATTTTAATAATCTCATCATCCTTTGTTATATCAATATAATTTATAGTTCTAACAGTGGATTTATTATCTGATTTTAAGCTTGTAAAACTCTTAAAATCATGGGTACCAACCAAAACATCTGCTGCTGCCATCATAGCATTTAAATTTATTTCTTCTTCAATGTGGTATGTAAATTTTCTATTAAATACATTTCTATATTTTCCATTGTTTATAGTATACTCATAGGTTTTTGCCTTTGCATTATATCTAGAGTGAAATCTTTCGTGAACATCAGTTACTGATTTTACAACTATATCCTCTGGTAAAAATTCATAAAGATAGTTCAAAATATCTTCATTGGTAAGGGTAGCTTTAGTATGAAAATTAGCTATATAGTTCTTAGCATGTACCCCTGTGTCTGTTCTCCCACAACCTATAACTTGAATATCTTCATTAGTCATCTTACTTAATACATTTTCAATTTTATCTTGTATAGTAGCAACATTATCCTTTTGCTTTTGCCATCCTTTATATCTAGTTCCATCATATTCTATTACCATTTTTAAATTTCTCATAAAATCTCCTTTATTATCTCTGCTAGTTAAATTCTCTATAGAATAAACAGAGTTCTACCTCTTAGCTCATTCCAATTAAGTATATACTCTTTACTAAAATAAAGCTATAAAATTATGTAGTTATATTATTTAACTGTCTTGCAATTTTTAATTATCCCTTGGTAGAGGTATTCTAAATACTCCACATCCACATTTTCAGCCTTTAAACTATCAATTCTTTCTCTAGCCTTTTCTAGAGCCTCTTTTGATTCTGCATAATCCCTTTGTTTTATAGCATTACTTGTATATTGAAGCAAATAATCTACCTTTAATACAATTTTGGCTAAGTCTTCTCTATCATCATTTACTAAATCCAATAAAAGAGAATATATCTTAGGGGATGAGCTATTTCTATGAGTATTTAAAAAGTCATTATTTTTGCTATTTTTCTTTGTCATAATATTATTTCTCCCTTCTTAATCCTTAAAATTTTTATCTATTTTCAAATACTACCTTTCCTTTACATAGAGTCTTTACAATATTATACTTATTGTCTAATATTACTATATCACAGTCCTTGCCTTTATCTAAACTACCCTTCCTATGAAGTATATTTAAATTCCTAGCTGGATTTGTACTTGCCATAGTGACAGCGTCTTCTAATGTACATCCAGTGAATTTTATTATATTCTTTACCGCATCTATCATAGTTAAACAACTTCCAGCTAAGGTTGTATCTTCAAGTCTAGCTTCATTTCCAATCTTAATAACCTTTTGTCCACCAAGTTTGTACTCACCATCTTTTAATCCTTTAGCTTCCATAGAATCTGTTATTAATATTATTTTTTCCCTTCCCTTTATTTTATAAACAGCTTTTATAGTGTCTTTGTGAAGATGTATTCCATCACATATTATTTCTACACCTAATTCATCAAAAGCAAAACCAGCAGTAACTACTCCAGGTTCTCTGTGATGATGAGGGCTTTGTCCATTGTGAAAATGTGTAACACTGGAAAGACCCCTTTCTACTGCTATTTCTATTTGAGAAAAAGTTCCATCACTATGACCTACTGATGGAATAATATTATTATTTGTAAGACATTTTATAAATTCAAACTTATTGTCTAATTCAGGAGCATAAGTAACTTTTTTAATGTTATTGTGAGAATGTTTTATAAGCTCCTTCATTATCTCACTATCTGGGGTTAAAATATAATCCTCAGGTTGAGCGCCCTTATACTTTTTATTTATAAAGGGACCTTCCAAATGAAGTCCAATTATTTCTGCTCCAACTACTTCATTATTATCATTATGATTTTTAACCTTTAAAGTATTATCAATAGCTTCTCTTATTTTTTTCAAACTTGCAGTCATGGTGGTTGGAAGAAAAGCTGTAACTCCTTCTCCTGGCAATTTATTAGTTAGATTTCTTAAACCTTCATAATCAGTGTCCATGATATCTATTCCGTATCCACCATGGGTATGTTCATCTATAAAGCCAGGTACTGCATAACATCCTTTTTCTATAACTAAAGACTCTCCATGGTCTGAAATTTTTCCATCTTTAATATATATTGTTGTATCTGTTAATACCTTTATCATTACCATTGCCCCTTAAATCTTTATTTTTCACTAACAAAGCAACTATTAATATTCATATTAAATATATTTCCAATCTTACTATTTAAATGAAAAAACCTTGAAACCCGCATGAATAGAACAAATAGTTAAATAGTTAAATAGTTTCCTATATAGCTATTTGGCTATTTACCTATCTAAATAGTGAACTATGGAAATAGTACGATATTCTACATTTCATTATAAGATAATCTTACTAAAGGTTAAACATATTTTTATTACTATAGTAGAAAAACTTTTTGTATTTTTTATTAACTATAAACACATGCTATTCGTATATTAATTACTAAAGTCACTAATGATATTTTTAAAAGGAGGATTAAAATGAGTAAAAAATTTATACGTAATTTAAGTTTAGTCCTTGTAATTATAAGTTCTTTTATGTTTGTTGGATGTACTTCTATCACAGGGTATACCTCAAACTCAACTACAGACAAGGATGAAAATAAAAGTGTATTTAATACTGTGAAAAAAGTTGATGATAAAATAATTAAAGGAACTTCTCAAAATAATCAGGGAAATCCTTCATCCTTAAAAGATGATTTAGCAGTTAAGCCATCAGAGGTAAATGAAAATATACCCAATGATAGCTCTAACAGTCCATCTAATGAAGCTCCTGCTCCAACAGCTTCAAAAATAGATACTACTAATCTTAGCAATGAAAAAATAGCATGGTGGTTTAAACCAAATAAACAACATGTAACACCAGAAGTAAATTTAAAGTTAAATTTTGATTTAAATAAATATGATGCTCATTACGTAGGAGATACTAGTAAAAAGGTGCTTTATTTAACCTTTGATGAAGGTTATGAAAATGGATATACCACTAAAATTTTAGATATACTAAAAGCAAATGATGTTAAGGCTATATTCTTTGTAACTTCACCCTATGTAAAGGATAATCCAGATATTATAAAGAGAATGGTAGAAGAAGGGCATATTGTTGGTAATCACACAAATCATCATCCTTCTATGCCAGATGTTACTAGATCAGATGAGAAATTTAACAATGAATTTTCAGATGTAGAATCAAAGTTTAAAGAAATTACTGGTGAAAATATGCCGCTTTATTTCAGACCACCAATGGGTGAATATTCCGAGAAATCTTTAGCTATGACAAAAAATCTAGGTTATAAAACATTATTCTGGAGTTTTGCATATCATGATTGGGATATAAACAAACAACCTGATCCAGTTAAAGCAAAGGATACTATAATGAATGGATTACACAATGGTGCAATTCTTCTTATCCATGCAGTTTCTAAGACTAACACAGAAATCCTTGATTCTGTAATAAAAGAAGCCAAAGCACAAGGCTATGAATTTCAACTATTCCAATAGAGTATAAAATATATTTCTTTAAAGATGCTCTTAAAATATATTTTCTAATGCATTCTTCCTAAAATACAATAAGCAAGAAAAGGAGTATTAATACATTTATAATCAGTATTGATGCTCTTTTTTTATAATTATCTTCAATCTTTTCTTTACAATGTCATTACTTAAATATATAATTATTGTAACGATACAATAATTATATTTAGAATAATGAAAGGAGTATTAATAATGAACTCTATTTCAATAGAATTAGATAAATCTTCAACAATACCTATGTACCTTCAAGTAGCTAATAAAATTGAAGCATTAATAAAATCTAACACTTTAAAAATTGGTGATAAGCTTCCCCCTATTCGTAAATTAGCTAATGAATTAGAAGTTAATAATGTAACTATAGTTAATGCCTATAAACAACTTGAGATAAACGGATACGTTAACGCTATAAAGGGAAGTGGATATTATGTATCAGAGCAAGATAATATCTATATGAGTTATGATATTTCATCCTCCCCCTCCAATAGTAGAGATATAAATTCTGAAAATCTAGAATCACATAATACCTATGTAGCTTCTCCTAACTACCAGGAAGACTTTAAGCTTATGTCTAATGGTCAAATTGCTATGTCTTCAACTACTATTAACTTTGCTAGTGCTACTCCTGATCCAGGTATCTTTCCTTTTGAAGCCTTTAAATCTGCTTTAAATGAAGTCCTAGATAGAGATAAAGGTTACGCATTTGGATACCAAGAAAGCAATGGTTATGAACCTCTTAGGTCTTCTTTATGTGATTATTTTCTTCAAGAGTCTGGAATAAATGCTACTCCAGATAGCATTCAAATAGTTTCTGGTGCTCAACAGGGTATTGATATAATTGGTAAAGCTCTACTAAGTCCTGGTAATTATGTTATTACAGAAAATCCTACTTATACAGGAGCTGTTGCTGTATTTAAATCTAGAGGAGCCAATATCATCGGTGTACCCATGGAAGTTGATGGCATAAACTTAAAGTTGTTAGAAGCAAATATTAAAATATATAAACCTAAATTAATATATGTAATGACTCAATTTCAAAATCCTACTACAGCCTCTTATTCTGAAGAAAAACTTAATCGGCTATTAGCTCTAGCTGATAAATACGATTTATATTTGGTGGAGGATGATTCTTTATCTGGACTGTCCTATGATAATTCTTTTAAGAGTAAAACCCTTAAATCTATGGATAGTAAAAATAGGGTTATCTATATCAAAAGCTTCTCAAAGCTTTTAATGCCTGGACTTAGAATAGGATTTATAATTTCTCCTGAAGCCATAAAAGATGAACTTTTAGCAGCAAAACATACTACTGATATTTCCTCTTCTGGATTAATTCAAAGAGCACTGCAACTTTATTTTAAAAATGGTTACTGGGAAAAACATCTAAAATATATGATAGAGATGTATAAAATAAAATATGATGCCATGAAAGCAGAACTAAAAAAACTTAAAATATATGGCATAGATTTTATAGATCCCAAAGGTGGTCTTAACTTTTGGGTAACACTTCCTAAGGGGATTTCTGCTAGTGAGTTATATGTTCAATGTTCAAAAAAAGATGTATTAATTGTTCCTTGCAATGTATTCTATGTAAATAAAAATAAAAATATAGATAACACTTTAAGACTTAGTTATGCTGCCACTGATTTAGAGGAAATCCAAGTTGGCATGAATATAATAGCTGACTGCCTATCAATGCTTATAAATAAAGGTAAAAGAACCTCATATATGAGTCCTCTTATATAAGAAAAATAGGTTCTGTATGCAAATAGTAAACTATTTATACAGAACCTTTAATTTTATCCCAAAAGCTTTTCTTCTATATTTATATACTCATGTGCAGCCTTTAATCCTTCTTCTCTCGTATTAAACACCGCTTCTTCACCTAAGGATTTTACAAACTCCATTTTAATAAGTGCTTTTTTAGGTTGTAATTGTAGATTGGATATTATCAGTTTTATATTGTGCTTATTACAATGATTGTGTAACCTTTCTAGAGCTGAAATTGCACTTGCATCTAATGCTTGAGTGTGCCTCATGTCTAACAATAATACCTCTGCCGCAGTCTCAATTTTACTTATCATCTTAATAAAATCTTGAACTACTCCAAAGAAGAAAGGTCCATTTACTTCATATATTAAAATTTTATTATTATCAATCTGTATTACTTCTCCATCTTTATTTCTTTTGCTTTTTATTCCTTGAACTTTTTTAATATCTGTAGTTTCAGCTAATCTTCTTATCCATAAGAACATAGCTAGAATCATTCCTATCTCTATAGCTACTACTAAATCAAATACTATAGTAAATACAAAAGTTAAAAGTAAAATTACAATATCACTTTTTGGTGCTTTAAGAAGGGATTTAAAGGTTGACCACTCACCCATATTATAAGAAACTACAATTAATACCGCTGCCAAAGTTGTCATAGGTATCATTTTAGCTAAAGGCATAAATAATAGCATTATCAATAATAAGGTTATAGCATGTACCATTCCTGAAATTGGACTTCTACCACCATTTTTAACATTAGCTGCTGTTCTTGCAATGGCTCCTGTAGCTGGAATTCCTCCAAATAAAGCTGAACCTATATTTCCAATACCTTGAGCAATGAGCTCCATATTGGAATCATGACTATCATCTATCATTCCATCTGCTACAACTGCTGATAATAAGGATTCTATAGCTGCTAATATGGCAATAGTTATAGCTGGCTTAAATAAAATTTTTATTGTTTCTATTTCAAACATGGGAATTGACGGCACAGGTATACTAGATGATATTTGTGCATATCTACTACCTATTGTTTCTACTGGTAATTTAAATAACTGAACTGCTAGAGTAGATACAATAAGTGCTATAACGGAACCAGGTATAGTTTTATTTACCTTTGGCCAAAACACCATTATTAGTATACATCCAACTCCAACTAAAAGTGCAGCAATATTTAAAGTGCCCATATTAGAAAAGTAGCTTTGCCACTTAGGTATAAACTCTGCTGGTACATTTTCAATATTAAGTCCTAAAAAGTCTTTAACCTGTGTAGATAATAAAGTTATAGCTATCCCACTAGTAAAACCTACAGTTATAGTATGCGGAACATACTTTATAAGATCTCCTAATTTTAATACTCCCATTATAACAAGCATAATTCCAGCCATAAGGGTTGCTATTATAAGACCATTAATACCATACATTTCTACTATAGTATAAACTATAACTACAAAAGCTCCGGTGGGACCTCCTATTTGCACTCTACTTCCACCTAAAAAAGAAATTATAAATCCAGCAACTATAGCAGTGATGAGTCCTTTTTCCGGAGATACTCCAGAAGATATACCTAGTGCAATGGAAAGCGGTAATGCTATTATAGCTACTATAATTCCAGCCATAACATCCTTCATTACTTGCTCTTTAGTAATTTTTTTCTCTTTAATAAGAGTAAAAATCTTTGGTGACATCTTTTCTCCATCCTTTACTTTAGCTTTAGTTACTCAACAATATTCTATTTTAATACTTATTTCTACCACTAAGTACTAAAGTAGAGTATCGTGGCAACGAACATAGCCTCAGTGGAAGATTATCGTCCTCTGAAGCTTAATGCTTATGCTATTATTTATGGGTGCAAAATATGTTTTACACCCATAGATATTTTATACCTTGCTATTTGAATTGTCAAATTTATATTTTATATGGAATAATTTACATTTTGTAAATCGATAAGGTTCTATCTAAAATACTTGTTAAATACGCAAGTATAACTCCATAGTTAGTTATAGAAACCTTCTTATCTTTGCACTGATTTATTCTGTTAATAACAGTTTTTCTGTTTATCATACATGCTCCACAATGAATTATCAAATCATATTTTTCAATATCCTCTGGGAAATCATGGCCAACTCTATATTCATAATTAAGATCAAATCCTACATGCTTATTTAAAAGCTTTGGAATCTTAACTTTTCCTATATCTTCATGAGACACATTATGAGAGCAGCTTTCTGATATAAGTATTCGTGAATTTTCATTAAGGTCTTTGATTTTATTAGCCCCCTCTACAAATACAGATAAGTCTCCTTTATGTCTTGCAAAGAGCATAGAGAAACTAGTTAATTTGATATTAGATGGAACTATTTTATCTACCTTCTTAAAAGCTTGAGAATCTGTTATTACTAAGTCTATATCTTTAATATCTTCTAGAGCAGATTCCAATTCTGTATCTCTTACTACATAACTTTTTATTCCATAATCTAAACAATCTCTTATGCATTGAACCTGAGGTAATATTAATCTTCCTTTAGGCGCTTCTGAATCTATAGGTACCACAAGAACAACCTTGCTATTATAAGGTAATAAATCACCTATTATGGGAAGTTCCTCTTCATTCTCTTGTACCATAGCTATAATTTTTCCCTTTAAAGTTTCAAACCCTTCACCAGTTATGGAAGATACAAATACACCTTCAGAAAACTCATTTTTTAAATTTTTTATTTCATTATTATTTAAAACATCAATTTTATTAATGACAAGAATATGTGGCACATTGTACTTTTTAAAATTTAACTTTACTTCTTCGTAAGATTTTATGTCTATATCATTAGAATCCATAACATATAGAGCTAAATCTGTCCTCTTAACTATTTCAAGAGTTTTCTCAGTCCTTACAGCTCCAAGCTTAGTATCATCCCAAAGTCCTGCTGTATCAATAAATAGTACTGGACCAATTGGAATTAACTCCATTGCCTTTGAAACTGGGTCTGTAGTAGTTCCCCTTACATCTGAAACTATAGAAATTTCTTGTCTAAGAATTTTATTTAATAATGATGATTTTCCTACATTAGTTTTACCGTATATGGCTATATGAGTTCTATTAGAATTCGGTGTAGTATTCATTCTCTCTCTCCTTCTAATTCATTACTTACGTATCCAGTCTAGATTATCTCCTCTAGTAATATCTAACTGGAATCCTGCATTTTTTATTCTATTTTCAATACAATATCTACATTCTGCTGCTTCATCTCCAGTGCATATCTTTCCATCATAAAGAGAATATTTCTCTCTCACGCTTCTTGGTGATAGGTTAGGCATAACTACATTTGCTCCAGCTTTAATTCCCATCTCCCTTCCCAAAGGATTAATACTACCTAGTGCTGTAGTAGCAGGTAATAAAATATTGGGAACTAAAAGTCTTACTAAAGCTAGCATAGTGATAGTTTTTTCTAAAGTACCTGATTTAAAATCCTTTAATACTGTGTCCTTATGAGGTATAAAAGGACCCAATCCACACATATGAGGAGATAGTTCCTTTATAAATCTTAAGTCATTAACTAAATCCTTATTTTCTTGTCCAGGTAACCCCACCATAAATCCTGCGCCTATTTGATATCCTATTTCCTTTAAGTTGTATAGGCATTGTCTTCTATTCTCAAAGGTAGCACCTGGATGAAATCTATCATAAAGCTCTTTTGTAGCAGTTTCATGCCTTAATAAGTATCTATCTGCACCTGCGTCATAAAGTTTCTTATAGGATTCATAACTTCTCTCTCCTAAAGAAATTGTTATAGCATTTTCAGGATATCTTTCTTTTATAGCTTTAATAACCTGTACTAATCTTTCGTCTGTATAATATGGATCTTCCCCACCTTGTAATACAAAAGTTTTATATCCTAGTTCATCTCCCATGTCTGCACATTCTAATATCTCTTCTAGAGTAAGTCTATATCTATCTGCATTTTTATTTTCTGCTCTAATTCCACAATAAACACAATTCATGCTGCAGTAATTAGTGAATTCAATGAGACCTCTTATATATACTTTATCACCATATACTTCCATCCTAGTTTCATGAGCTTTTTCTATTAAATATTTTTTACTTTCTTTATCCAAATTATCTAAGATGTACAATAACTCCTCTGAAGATAAATCATTAGCCAAAGCCAACTTATCTATTAAATCTCTTATCATAATTTTCCCCTTCACAATATAATTCTATAATATCCTTAACCTAAAATAAAAGTCTAGCCATCTTAATATAGAAAGAAAGCTAGACCCATAATATATAGTAATACCTATGGTTCTGGTTTTATAGTTTTCTTTCAGATTAGACTATTTTATCTTTTCCGTTAGATTTTTAAACCTTTACATTTATTTTTATGAAAATTTAAATTTAGTACTCCATCTTTAGAATAATACTTTATTATAATAAATTCAAGCCATTTATAGCAGTGACTTGAATAAAACAATTATTTATTTATTATTATATAATCTATTATAATAAGTTTCATCTATAGAAGGATTCTTTATAATAATTACTCCTTGAAAATAATCAGTAGTTACTCCCGGTTTTTTTCCTATAATTCCTCCAATTTCTTCTCCAGCTACATTTTCTTGTGGATATAAGGCATCATCTGGAAATGGAAAATATATAGGAGTAAATTTTCTTCTATATGGACTTCTTGAATTGTTTAAATCTATTACCATATCATCTTTATCTAACTCTGACTCCTGAAGTAAGGTATTTAAATCTTCTCTTGCTGCATTTATTTGTATTTGCGTATTATCAAAATCAAATTTACCTTTTTGATATATAACATTAATTCCTAAAACCTTATCCTTAAATTTCTTATCCTTTGCAATTTTGGCTCCTAAAAAATCTACATCTAAAATTTTATGTTGATAGCTATATATCTGGTATACATGAACATAACATCTTTTCATATTCATATCTTTATAGAAACTATTCAAATTATCATATAAATATTGAGAATACTTTTCATTTCCATTTGTATTATTTGAATCATCTTGATAATATGTTTTCATAATTTCTTGCAAATTTTTCATATTATCTAAAACAATTTTTATGTTATTTAAATCATCATTTAAAGCTTCTTTATATTCTTCCTCATTGACATTAGTATCACTATAAAAATTATCTATATGCTTTAAAATTATTTCATTTCTTTTTTCTAAATCCTCATCATTACTTATATTTGTTATAGTCTCTTCACTTTTTAAATTTTCCAAAAAATTATTTATATTTTCTATTTGCTTCTCTGTTAAATCTGGATTTCTATTAATTATTCTTTTAAAATATAAATCAATAAATTCATAGGATTCTCTTATACCTATTCCAACAATATTTAATTTTTTATTGTCGGGAAGCTGACTATTTTTTAAATATAATCTTTTAAACATGTTCACCGTTGAATCTCCAATAAATGCATATCCCATAGAACTATTATTATATGATTCTAATAAGGCTTCATCTCCAGTCTGCAAGTATTCATTTATAATTGCAGCTTCTGCATACCCTACATCAACTAAAAAATATTTTAACTTCCATGTATCCATTAAGTAAGATATAAATTTATATTGAATTTGCTCATTCTCCTTTATTCCACCTTCTTCATTAGTTAAAACTATTTTTTTATCCTTTATACTGCTATCAAAAATTCCCAATCCAGAATAATCCTCATAGTTAGTGAAGTCTATAGTAGAAGAATTTTTACCTATATAACTTTTCTCATTAGCTGGCAATGATATGTACATTCCTCCTATTAAAAGGATAAATCCTATTACAAAGGACAGGGTAATAATAATTTCTTTTTTTATTTTAAAATTCAATATGTCTCCCCCTTTTTATCGTAAAATTCATATCCATAATATATCTAAATTATACTTAATATTGAATTATATGTAAACCCAATTATATTTTACTTATATGTTGTTATAGATATTTCAATATCCTTAATCATGGGGAAAATTTCCTTTAAAAATAAGACTCAACCTACCATATCTAATGATAAATTGAGTCTTAATAACTATCTTGTTAAGTAAGCATATAATAATTTTATTGTTCCTTCTAAAGCTGTATAGTGAGTTCTTTCCATTCCATGAGAAGCATGAACTCCAGGTCCTATTAGTGCACCTTTAATATTATTTCCACCACTAAGTGCTGCTCCAACATCTGAACCATACATTGGATAAATGTCTACAGCATATTTTATTTCGTTGCTTTTAGCAAGACTTACTAGGTCTGTAGTCATATTAAAATCATATGGCCCATTAGAATCCTTAGCACAGATAGAAACATCATATTCTGTACAAGATAAATCTTCTCCAATACATCCCATATCTACAGCTATCATTTCTGTTATATCCGACGGTATATAGGCTGAACCATGTCCAACTTCTTCATAAACAGATATAAATACTTTAGTAGTATAGGTAGGAACTATCTTTTCGCTACTTAATATATGAAGAAGATTCATTAAACATGCAACGCTACCTTTATCATCTATAAATCTAGATTTTAAAAATCCACTTTCTGTTATAGTAGTTTTAGGATCTATAAATATAAAATCTCCAGGGCATATGCCTAGTTTTTCTACATCTTCTTTAGATTTTACAACTTCATCAAGTCTTACTTCCATATTCTTTGGATCACGAGCTTTAGATTTTGCATCTTCATACACGTGAATAGCAGGACTAGTGCTTAAAAATGTTCCATTATATATTTTTCCATCTCTAGTTCTAACCTTACAATATTCAGCATCTAAAGTAGGAACTATTGGTCCTCCAATTAAAGTAAACTTTAAAGTACCTTCACTAGAAATAGATCTTACCATAGCTCCTAATGTATCTACATGTGCAGATAACCCTATTACTTTGTCATTACTCTTTCCAGGAACAGTTATAACTCCACAGCCTTTAACAGTCTTTTCAAAAGTATAACCTAGCTCTTCTGTAATTGATTGGATTTTATCCATAACTTCATAACAAAATCCACTTGGGCTATCAATAAGCAATATTTCTTTTGCTGTATTTAAAACCTTTTCTTTGTTTACTGTTATCATTTTTCGCCCTCCCAATAATATAAATTTCATATTTCTATTATTCTGTAATCTTAGATATAAAGTAATTAATTTTTAAAATATCTAAATAATTATAATAGTCATATAATTTAGTCTCTCTAAATATTATAATATTCATCTATAAATTATTAAAGGGTTTATAAAAATATTTTTTGTAAAGTTTTCTATTCAATAAATCCCTTTTCTTTCATTTTTTCAGCATTATTAAATAAAGCCATGCCAGTTTTCATCTTTCTAAAATTAAAGCTATTATAAAATCCTTCTTTTCCCTTAGCAGCATATAAAATTACATTACATCCTGGCAATGACTCAAGTATAGTGCTTACAATTAATTTTCCTATCCCTTTACCTTGATACTGTGGCAATATAGCTACATCATAAATTGCACCTTGATAAACTCCATCTGATAATGCTCTTCCAAATCCAATAAGCCTATTGTTATCATATACAAACACAGTAATATAACTATTTTCAAATGCTTTCTTATGGGTAGCTTCATCAAAATACCCCATACCTCCCAGCTTTAATATTTCTGGTATCAAGCTCCAATCCACGTTAGCACAGTCTTTTTCTATTTTTATATTCATAATATCACTCCCAAGTTATGTTGTTTTATTCTAATTATTCATTCTTATATTTATCAATTTTTAAGGTTTTATATAAGCATAGCCTTCTTCTTCTTTCTTTACAATTTCAGCTACTCCACCAGATACTACTTATATAAAATCTTATATAATAATGTTTAATCATTGCTATGAATTATTTTTTCTCAGTGTATTAAGTTAATAATATCTATATTAAAATAAAAAGTCCACCTCTCTTATATTAAATTTTCTTTCTTAAAAATAAAATAATCTGTGCCCCCCATTAATATAAAGATAATAATATTCTCCTTATTGGGTTTACACAGATTATTTTATACATTCTTACAATGTTCCATATTCGTCTTTATCTAAAATAATTAAAGCTCTCGTTAATTCTTCCACATGCTCCTTTTCATCCCTAGTTATTTCATTTATGATTTTAATTAAAGTATCGTTATTTATATTTCTAATAAATTGTTCATAAAGTAAAATAGCCTCTAGCTCTCCTTTTATTCCTTCTCTAATAGTTACAAGTAGATTAACATCCTTATCATATTTATTAGTATAGTCTTTATACTTCTCTTTAGATGATATATTTACATGTTCTTTGGCTTCTTCCTGTAATTCCGCCTGCTCTGGATCAACACATCTTAGAGCATTTAAAAACATTGCATAATGCCTTTTTTCATCTTCCATAATATGATGAAATAACTCTTTAAGTTCTTTGTTTTCTGTAACTGCTATAAAATGACTATAATCATTTATTGCTACAACTTCTGCAACAAGTCCTTCTCTTAAAAAATCTTCAACACTTTTTGCAATGCCTTGTGGTTGTCTTTCAGTAGTATAACTCATAATAGCCCCCTTAATTATTTATCTACATCGTATATATATTAAAAATGATTTTATCTTATGAGTGGTTCTTCTACATTTACATATATTACTTCTGTATCTAAAGAGATTTCATATACACATTTTTAGATAACTCACTAAGTCTATCCTCATCTAATATATATATTTTTTTATTATCACATTTTATAATTGATTTTGATTCAAGCTCTTTAAATGTTCTCACTAAATGCCTATAAGTTGTTCCTAAAAATTCAGCAATCTCTTTAAATGATGAGTTTAAAAGTATATAATTTTTATTATCTTTTAAATGCTCAACTAGGTAGCTAGCTAGCCTATTTACAAGGGGATATACAAAGTTATATGAACTATTATTAATGGTTTCATGAAGTTTTTCACTTAAAGAACCTACTAAATGATGTAAAAAGTTCACATTATCAATATAATTTACTCTAAGTATAGTTGATGGTATGGCAATTAAAAAAGTATTTTCTATAGCTTCAACATTACATTGTATAGGCTTATTTTTTAAAAACTCTAAATCTCCTATAGTATTAAAGTCTTTATAAAACTTTAATAGCATTGATTTACCATTTTCAAAAAGATAGGATATTTTAATTTTCCCATCTACAAGCAAATAGTAATATTCAAGTTCATCCTCCGCTTCTAATATAACTTCATCTTTTTCATAAAAATGGAGTTGAGCATAGTTTACTATATCCTCATCAAATAGCTCTTCTATATTATACTTAACAAAATACTTGTTTAAGAGTTGTTGGTTCAAAATTTTTTTCATAAATTCTCCTTATCATGACATATGTCCTATAGCTATATATATCAATATGGTAACTTATGAATTAGAGGATGTAAAGTATAGATGGAGGTTTATTATGAATTACGAAGTTATAATATTTGATGCAGATGAAACCTTATTTGATTTCAAAAAATCCGAGAAATATGCTCTTAAAAATACTATGATTGAGTTTGGCATAGAGTATGATGAAAATTATCATTTAAAAGTATATAAGGATATAAATACACTTATATGGAAAGATTTTGAAAAAGGACTTATCATTCAGAGGAATTTGAATATTGAAAGATTTAAAAGATTATTAAGTAAATTAAATATTAAATTTGATGAAGTTAAATTTGCAAAATCATATGTAAAACATTTATCCTACGCATCATTTTTATACGATGATAGTATAGCTCTTATAGAAAGTCTACATAAAGTNNTTAGACTATAGACTTATTATAATTACTAATGGTCTTAAAGATGTCCAAGATAATAGAATAAGAAAATCTGTTATAGGAAAATATTTTGAGGATGTAGTAATATCTGATGAGATTGAAGTATCTAAGCCGGATCCAAAAATATTTCAGCATGCTTTAAAAAATATAAATCATACTGATAAAACAAAAGTATTAATGGTAGGAGATAGCTTAACTTCAGATATACAAGGTGGAATAAATTTTGGTATAGATACCTGCTGGTTTAATTCTAATAAGATTATAAACAAAGGTGCTATAAAACCTACATATGAGATTACTAATCTTATGGAACTTAAGAATATAGTTTAAAAATAGATAATATTAATTCTTAGCTAACAATATAAAATTTATATATTTATTTTAACAGCATATGCAAAAAGTGGATTCACCAAGAATCCACTTTTACATATTCAAACTATTTTTTCTTTAACTTTAATCTTAGCTTCTAATACTCACTATCATGCACTCTTATGTTTATACTATCTACTACAATATTCTGCTAATATTGATTGTACTTCATAAATGTTACAACTACTGCTAAAGGTCTTTTCTATAGGCATGCTCATTCCTGAAACAAATATTTTAAGTTCTGCATCTAAATCAAAATGTCCTGATGTTTCCACTTTGAAATTAGTAATTGCTCTATATGGTACTGAATGATACTCTACCTTTTTACCAGTAACCCCTTGCTTATCAATAATAATTAATCTTTTGTTTGTAAATATAATCATATCTCTTACTAGCTTGTATGCTTTTTCCATTTGTTCATTAGAACCTAATAATTTCATATAGTCTTCCTTGATTTTATTGATATCCACCTCTGACGCATTTCCTATTACACTACTAAATAATCCCATGACCACCACTCCCTTTATAAAATTAATTTAATTATACCCTAAATAACAAATATTAGTAAATACTTTTATATAGTTTATCTTCCCTTAAATATGTTTTTATGTGTCCTTATATTTCCTTTATATATACTGTAATTAAAATCTATCACTTAATTTAAACAATTTTATAAAAAAAACAATTCGATAAAATCTTCTTTTTTTATGTTGCCAAAATATTTTTTCATATTAATATTATCTATTACGCTGTGAATTTCTTCAGTATTATGCTTTTTACCTATAAGCGCTTTTTCAATATTTTCAATATTTCCTTCTCCAAAGAAATCTCCAAAAATTTTTATGTGCTGCATTATACCCTTTTCAACATCAATACTTAACTCTATAGTACCAATAGATAATTTTTTCTCATTATAAAAATTATATTTGGGCGACTGTCCAAAATTCCACTGCCAAGTTTCATATTTAGTTTTGACTAAATTTTTAACCTCTTCAATTTCCTCATTATCTAAAGTAGTTATAACCTTATCTTTTTCTTCTTTACCGATATACTCAAATATTTTATTTTTAAAATCTATAACACTAAAGGATTCCTGTAAATGTTCACTAATATTTGTAATTCTACTAGATACAGATTTAACTGCTTTATCTGAAAATTTTATGGGTTTAGAAATTAAAGCATCACTTAAGTTAACTATGTCAGAAGAAAATAATAAAGTCCCATGATGCATTACTCTATTTTTATATTTACATTGAGCATTTCCAGAAAACTTTTTACCATCTATTAAAAGATCATTTCTCCCTGAAAACTCTGCCTTTACTCCTAATTCATTTAATACACCTATGATTGGAATAACAAAGGTCTTAAAATCATTAAACTTTTTTCCATCATCCTCAACTATAAATGTAAAGTTTAGATTCCCAAGATCATGAAAAACAGCTCCGCCTCCACTTTGTCTCCTTACAACTTTTATATCATGCTTTTTAATATATTCCTCATTAATCTCTGATAAAGTATTTTGATTTTTTCCAACCACTATACAAGGTTCATCTCTCCAAAGCACAAAATATTCACCATTCACTTCTCTTAATAAATACTCCTCTAGAGCTAAATTAAAATAAGGATCTGTGCAATTATTATCAATATATCTCATTTTTTCTCCTTTTTATTTTGAATATAATATAATGCATATTTTAAAAATAGTAGTTACTTATTTATACTGTGTATAGCTTCTTTATTTAATCCTAAGACAGCTTCATGTAGTGCCTCGCCTAACGTTGGATGACTATGAACCACTTCTTTAAGCTCTGATACCGTCATTTTCTTTTCAACCATTATAGTGCCTTCTAGTATTAGATCTGACCCATGGGGTCCAAGAATGTGCACACCTAGAATCACATTATTTTCATCACTTATAACTTTTACCAAACCTTCACCTTCACCTAAAGCTAAAGCTTTTCCATTGGCACCAAACAAGAATTTATTTTTTTTATAGTTTATTCCCTTTTCTTTAGCTTCTTCTTCTGTAATTCCTACTACTGCTATTTCAGGGAAAGTAAAAATACAAGAAGGAATCACTGCTTTATGACAAGGTTTATTTAATAATATATGTTCCACAGTTTCTACCCCTTGATGAGAAGCTGCATGAGCAAGAAGTGAAATCCCATTAACATCCCCAACAGCATATACACCCTTTAAAGAAGTTTCATAATTTTCGTCAACCACTATGCCTTTTTTATATGTGTCTATTTCTAATCTATCTACATCAATACCTTCAAAATTAGGTTTTCTTCCCTTTGCAAGAAGTACTTTCTCTCCTCTTACTTCAAAGTCACCTTTCTTACCCTGACATTGTATAACTATTTCTTCAGCCTCTCTAAAACTCATAACTTTAGTTGAAGTAAGAATCTCTATTCCAGACTTTTTTGCCATGGCTGAATATCTCTTTGAAATATCTTTATCTATATCGTATAGTATAGAATTTCTCGCAACTATTACTGTAACTTTACTTCCCATAGCATTAAAAATGCTGGCAAACTCCATTCCAATTACTCCACCACCTATAACTACTAAGGATTTAGGTATATGATTAAAATCTAAAAGTTCAGTGCTTGTTATAATATTTTTACTATCATATACTCCTTCAATGTATGGGATTTCAGCTTGAGATCCAGTAGCTATAATTACATTTTTGCCTTTAATAGTTATTTCTTCTTCGTTGCATACTATTACAGTATTTTTATCAATTAATGTAGCTTTACCTCTTATAAGTTCTACATTATTTCCCTTTAAAAGAGATTCTATTCCAGTTACTAAAGTTTTTATAATGCTTCCTTTTCTTTCTTGAATTTTATCTACATCTATTTCAGGATTATATGCTTTAATACCAAAGTCTTCAATATGCCTTAAGTTATTAAAAAGTTCTGCAGATCTATATATGGTTTTAGTTGGAATACACCCATAATTTAAACATGTCCCACCTAAACTTTCTTTTTCTATAAGACACACTTTTGCTCCTAATTGCGCTGCTCTAATGGCAGCCACATAACCACCAGGTCCTCCACCTATTACAATTATATCTTTCATAACTACACTCCTCGTCTTAATATGTTCTGTATGAATTACTATGTTAACTTTATATACAAGCTTATTTTAGTTAAAATTTTAACAAATCTGTATAAAAAGGCATTAATATAATCTTTGACATTATTATATTAATGCCTATAAAATTTAATTCTTAAAAAGTTACTTACTCCACTTTAAGATTGGTATTCTGGCTGCTTTAACTTGATCTAACCTTCTTACTAAGGCATTTTGAGGAGCTTCATGTAAAACTTCTGGATTCTCCTTAGCTTCTATAGCTATTATCTTCATAACTTCAACAAACTCATTTATTGACTCTAAACTTTCACTTTCAGTTGGTTCTATCATAAGAGCATCTTCAACTATTAAAGGAAAATAAACTGTTGGTGGATGTACACCATAGTCAATCAATCTTTTAGCTACATCTAAAGTTGATATATGATTTGGGTTATCTTTTAAACCCGCAAAGATAACTTCATGCTTACATACCTCATCTATAGCTACCTTATAATAATCTTTCAAGGCTTCTTTTATATAATTTGCATTTAATACAGCATTCTCTGAAGCAGCTTTCAGTCCTTCTCTTCCCATAGTTAGTATATAGGTATAGGCTCTAACTAACACTCCAAAATTCCCATAAAAACTTCTTACTTTTCCAATAGAATCAGGTCTATCATAATCAAATACAAACTTCTCTTCTTCCTTTTTTATAATTGGAACCGGAAGAAACTTAGAAAGTTTACCACATACGCCTACTGGACCTGCTCCTGGACCACCACCACCATGTGGTGTTGAAAATGTTTTATGAAGATTTAAATGACACACATCAAATCCCATATCACCAGGACGAGCTTTTCCCATAATAGCATTTAAGTTTGCTCCATCATAGTATAAAAGTCCGCCTGCTTCATGAACCAACTTACTTATATCCTCTATATTTTTCTCAAACAAACCTAAAGTATTTGGATTTGTAAGCATCAGTCCCGCTATTTCATCATTTAAAACTTTTTTAAGTTCTTCTATTGAAATCAATCCATCCTTATCAGATTTAATTTCAACTATTTCAAAACCTGCTACTTTTGCACTTGCAGGATTTGTACCATGAGCTGAGTCAGGAACTATTATTTTTTTACGTTTAAAGTCATTTCTATTTTCATGATATGCTTTTATTAATAAAAGTCCTGTGAATTCACCATGAGCTCCAGCAGCTGGTTGCAATGTAAAATCATCCATACCTGTAATTTCACATAACTTTAAGGAAAGGTCATAGATAAGTTCTAAGGCACCTTGTACATTTTCTGATGATTCTTTCGGATGAATTTTACTAAAACCAGAAAACATAGCCACATCTTCATTAATTTTAGGATTATATTTCATAGTACAAGAACCTAGAGGATAAAACCCCTTATCTACACAGTAGTTTTTATTAGAAAGAGCAGTATAATGCCTAACTACATCAACTTCACTTACTTGTGGAAGATATGCATCCTCTTCTCTTAACATATTTTTAGGTATAACAGACTCTATATTTATATCCTTTACATCTATTTGTGGAAGCCTATAACCTACTTTACCCTCACATGATAGTTCAAAGATAACTTTATTATAACTTTTCATTATATCTCCTCCATCACTTTAACTAATTTGTCTATTTCATCCTTTGATCTTTTTTCTGTTACACAAAGCAGCATAGAATTCTTATATTGAGGGTAATCTTCTTCTAATATATATCCACCTAAAATATTATTATCTAATAATTTGTTATTTATTTCACATAGGCAAGTATCAGATTTTACTGCAAACTCTTTAAAAAATGGTTTATTGAATAAAGGCTTATATTTACCACTCTCTATTAATTGATTAAAAGCATAGTGAGACTTTTTGATGCATTGAGCTCCTATTTCTTTTATACCTTCTTTTCCTATGGTAGCCATATATACAGCAGCACCTATTGCCATCAATGTTTGGTCAGAACATATATTAGAGGTAGCTTTTTCTCTTCTTATATGTTGTTCTCTTGCTTGAAGGGTTAATACATATCCTTTGTTACCATGACTATCATCAGTTTCTCCAACAATTCTACCTGGCATTTTTCTCATAAGCTTTTTAGTAGTATTTAGAAATCCTAGACCCGGTCCTCCAAAGTTAATATTAGCACCAAGACTTTGACCATCCCCTATAGCTATATCTGCCCCTAATTCACCAGGGCTTTTTAAAATACCTAAAGATAATGGATCCACACTCATAATAAATAAAGATTTATTTAAATGGATATCCTTCTCTAGTTCTTCTACTTCTTCTATAATTCCAAGGAAGTTCGGACTTTGTATAATAACTCCTGCTACATCTTTATTTAATAATGATTTTACCTTTTCAATATCTGTAACTCCATTACTTTCATCAACTTCTAGTAAATTGTATCCTTTATATTTTAGATAAGTTTTTAAAACTTGTCTTGTATCCGGATGTACTGTTTTTGAAACTATTATGGTATTTCGCTTCGTATTTTCTATAGCCATTACAGAAGCTTCTACTGCTGCTGTAGCTCCATCATACATAGATGAGTTTGAAACTTCCATACCTGTTAAGTTGCAAATCATAGTTTGATACTCAAAAACTGCTTGTAAAGTTCCTTGGCTAATTTCAGGTTGATATGGAGTATAAGCTGTATAAAATTCTGTTCTTCCGGTTAAGTGTTTACATACAGAAGGAATATAATGATCATACATGCCTGCACCTAAAAAACAAATTAAATCTTCTATAGATTTATTTTTATTAGCTAAGTTAGTCATGATTTTCTCAACTTCTAATTCAGATAAACCTTTATCAATGTTTAATTCTCTATTTAATTTTAAATTATCCGGAATATCTTTAAATAAATCCTCTATTGATTTTACGGAAATAAAATCAAGCATTTGATTTTTTTCTCTTTCTGTAATAGGAATATAAGGAAACATATTATTCACCTTCTTTACATAAGTCTTTACATAACTCTTCATACTCTTCAGCTTTTAATAAATTTTTTAATTCATCTTTATTTGACAACTCTACACAAATCATCCAAGCATCATATGCATTTTCATTTACTAGAATAGGATTATCAGTTAATTCTTCATTAACTTGTAGTACACTACCACTTGCAGGAATGAAAATATCTTCAGCAGCTTTAACAGATTCAATTGTTGAAAAAGCTTCTCCCTTAGAAAACTTATCATCTTCTGATGGTAAATCTACAAAAACTATATCCCCTAATAATTTTTGTGCACAATCTGTAACTCCTATATAAGCCTTATCTTCCTCTACTCTTATCCATTCATGATTCTTTGTATATAATAAATTTTCCAATACTAACATGATTAATCCTCCTTATTTTTGAGTTTTTTGCTATAAAACTTTTTATTGACAACTATTGCCTTTAACTCTTTATTTCTAACTTTTATAAAGATTTCTGTACCCAATGCTGCGTATTTAGCATCAACTAAAGCAAATCCTATTGTTTTATTTAAGGTAGGAGACATATACCCAGTGGTTACATGTCCTATTTCTTTATTATCCTTAATTACTATATAACCATGTCTTCCTATACCTCTATCTAGCAATTCATATCCTACTAATTTTCTGGTTACTCCATTTTCCTTTTGTTTTATTAAAACATCTTTACCAATAAAATTTTCTTTATTAAGTTTCACAAAAAATCCAAAACCCATTTCTAATGGAGTTATAGTTTCATCCATTTCATTTCCATACAATGGAAGTGTAGCTTCAAATCTTAGTGTATCTCTAGCACCAAGTCCAATAGGTTCAACCCCTTCATTTTCTCCTGCTATAAGTATTTCTCTCCACAAGACTACTACATCCTCCGGTTTTGCATATATTTCAAAGCCATCTTCACCAGTGTATCCTGTTCTTGAAATTAAAACTTTTTTATTACATATGTCTATATCATCTTTAAACTGGAAAAATCCTATCTCTGATAAATTAAGTTGTGTTAATTTCTGTAATACCTCTTGAGCTTTTGGCCCTTGAAGTGCCAATTGAGCAATACTATCAGAAATATCTTCAATGGTTACCTCAAAATTATCTTTGTTATCTAACATCCATTTAAAGTCTTTTTCTTTATTGCTTGCATTTACAACTAAATAATAATAATCTTCTGAAAATTTATACGCTAGTAAGTCATCTACAACACCACCATTAGGATAACACATGAAACTGTATATAACATCTCCATTTTTCAGTGTTTTTACATCATTTGTTAAAAGATAGTTAACAAATTTTTCAGCATCCCTTCCCTTTACTAGTACTTCACCCATATGAGAAACATCAAACAAACCTGCTCTTTCTCTTACGGTTTCATGTTCATGTAGAATTCCCTTAAATTGAGTAGGTAATTCATACCCAGCAAACTCTACAATTTTTCCACCATCCTTCTCATATTCTCCTCTTAAAGGAGTAACTTTTAAATTGTCCAATTAACTCCCTCCTTAAATTAAAAATAATGTATACAAGTCTATTATAACTCTAATTTATTTATATGCAATATTTTACTCAAAATACAATATTTAAGAATAAAATAATTCATAACTTTTTAATATTTATACTAATCGTAAACTTTATATTATTTTAAGTAATAAAATAAAAGTCATAAATATAATTATGACTTTTATTTAACCATCTCATAAACATTGATAAGCTCAGTGAAATCACTTGAATACTTCACTGTTAGATAACCAGTTTTTCACTTTTTTCCGCTTTTCTTTTTCATCGCTAGAATCTACAAAATCAACTGTTCCAATTATATTATTTTCTTTTAAAATACCTTGTAATTTTTTAAAACACTTTTCTGCACCGCCACCAGCATGAGAAGCAAAAATTAAAATATTTTTCCCCTTTATTTCATTGTCAATAATAAAAGTATTTACTGGTGGTGCATAACTGCTAGCCCAAATAGGTGTTCCAATAAATATGGTATCATATTCCTTTAAGTCAGGATTTTTGTTTTTTAACTTTGGTTTTTCCTTAAATATTACACTCTTTCCACCCCATAAAAACTTTCGAAATCCTCTTTTAGGAATTTCTTTTTCTGGTTTCAATTCTAAGATGTCACATCCCAATTCATCTCTAATAATATTTGCAATAAGCTTGGTATGACCTTCTAATGAATAAAAAACTATTAAACTCTTCATTTTTTCACTCCTTACTAAAATATTCGTTCTGTTAAGTTATAAACATTTAAAGTGGCTAAAATATTTCATAGCCACTTTTCACAAAATTTATTAACCAATATTTTTTTCTAATAAATATTCTATATTATTTCCACTTAAAACTAATATATCACCTTGCTTAATTAGTGTAGAACCTTTTGGAACTATTATTTCAATATCTCTTTTTATCATTACAATAAGTATCTCCTCTGGAATATCCGCCTCCATTATAGTCTTTTCTTTCCAACTACTGTTAGAGTCAACATTATACTCTATTAATGTTGTAGACCTATCTTCTTGATAGTCGGTAAATGTTTTTAATACTGTTTTTGTATCATCTACTAAATCTAACTTTCTAGCTACTTTAGGAATTAATGTTCCTTGAATAGCTACTGATAATAAAGCTATAAAAAATATTATATGAAATATATCATTTTCTAATGGTATCCCTGATGTTATTGCATATATTGCAAAAACAATTGAAGCTGCTCCTCTTAATCCTACCCAAGAAACAAACAACTGTTGTTTAAATGGTATCTTAAACCAACTTAAAACACCAAAGGTTGCGATTGGACGTGCAATTATTATCATAAATATTGATATTAATATAGAGCTTCCTATAACACTTGGTAATTCAGAAGGAAATGCTAATAAACCTAATACAAAAAATAGCATAATTTGCATTATCCACGATACTCCATCAAAGAAATGAACTAAGCTTCTCTTGTGTGGAATTTTGCTATTTCCAATAATAATACCAGCTATATAAACACTTAAATATCCATTACCCCCTACCCATTCACTTAATGCATAAGATAAAATAGCAATTGCCGTTATAAATATTGTATAAAATCCATCTACTTCAAAATTTGCATTTCTCATTATATAAACCGTAAGTTTAGATAATATCACTCCAATTAATATACCAAAAATTATTTGTCCAATTACTATAGGTACTATTGAGCTGATACCCCCATTATTCATTAATGTTAAGACTATTAATGTTAGCATATATGCAATAGGGTCATTACTTCCACTTTCAACCTCTAGTATAGATGCAATTTCTCCTTTTAAGTTTAATTTCTGTGAACGTAATATAGAAAATACTGATGCTGCATCTGTAGACCCAACTATAGAGCCTATTAGCAACCCTTCTAAAAGACTTGTTTTAAGGACAAAATAACAGAATAATCCTGTCAATCCTGATGTGATTATTACCCCAAATGTAGACATTAAAATGGATTCTCTTGCAACAGGTTTAGCTTCTTTCCAATTGGTACCAAACCCACCATAGAACATTATAAATACCAAACCAAAGGAACATAATTCTCTTGTAAGCTCATAATTATCAAAATATATTCCTACTACACCATCTGAGCCAAATAACATTCCTAAAATGATGAATATAAGTAGCATTGGTACACCAAACTTATATAATACTTTACTGGATGTTATGCAAATTAGTAATACTAATCCACATATAATCATTAACTCAAGCATATTACCTCCTTAATTTATATTGTTTATTATAATTAATTTTTTTAATTTCNNGATACATAAAAGTTCCTTACTAATCAAATTATATTTGTGTAAAATCTATTAAATTTAACAAAATTTTTAATGAATCTTCATTATGATATAAAAAATAGTAGCTTACCATAAATAGGTTAGCTACTATTTTTATACTATTTAGATTTTATTTCAATCCATCTTTCATCATAAAGCTTAATGTTGTCACCAAGGTCTATGAATGATTCACATTTATCAAGAAGAGTCTTATCTGGATAAGCTACTGGGTTAGACTTAACGTCTTGTGAAAGCATTTCAAGAGCTGCTTTATTTGGTGTAGAATACCCTATATAATCTATGTTTTGGACAGCATTTTCCGGCTCTAACATAAAGTTTATAAATTTCTCTGCATAATCTTTATTTTCCGCATCTGTTGGTATGCATAGTGCGTCTACCCATTTATTGGTACCTGTTTTAGGAATTCCATAAGCTAGATTTTCATTTTGGTCCATAAGAGTTACTGCATCTCCAGAATAAACTATTCCCATAGCAGCTTCTTCTCCTAAAAGTCTATCTTTACCTTCATCATTAACATAAGCACGAACTAAAGGCCTTTGAGCTATTAATTCAGCCTTAGCTTTATCTAGTTCTTTTTCATTTATGCTATTTTGAGAATATCCTAACTTCATTAAGGCAATAGCCATAGTATCTCTAACTGAATCAAGCATTAGGATTTCTCCAGAGTATTTCTCATTCCATAAAATGTCCCAACTATCTACAGGATCACTTACCATATTTTTGTTATACAAAATACCAAAAGTTCCCCAGAAATAAGGTACACTATATTCATCATTTTCATCATAGCTAGGCTTTTTAAAGCTTTCATCTATATTTTTATAGTTAGGAATATTAGAATAATCTATCTTCTGGATTAATTTCTCATCCTTCATCTTTTCAATCATATAATCTGATGGAACTATTAAATCATATTTTGATCCACCACTCTTTATCTTTTGATACATGATTTCATTGGTATCGTAGGTTTCATATACTACCTTTATACCAGTTTCTTCTTCAAATTTTTCTATTAGAGATTCATCTATATAATCTCCTACGTTATAAATATTTAAAACATCATCAGAAGATTTTGTCCCACAACCTGTAAGCATAGCTGTAACCATTACCCCTGTACATACTAGAGCTATAATTTTCTTTAATCTTTTCATCTTATTACTCCTTCCCTACCATTGCTTGCTTTCTGTTAGATAATAATAATAGTATTAATACTGTTATAAACATTAATGTAGTCAGTGCATTAATCTCTGGTTTAATACCTCTCTTTGCCATAGAATAAACCTCAATTGATAAGTTAGTTACTCCATTTCCAGTGTTAAAAAAGCTTATAATAAAGTCATCTATAGACATAGTAAAGGCAATTAAAAAGCCTGAAATTATACCTGGTTTTATCTGTGGAAGTATCACCTTTCTAAGGGTATACATAGGTTTTGCACCTAAATCCATAGCAGCTTCTTCTACATTATCTGGAAGCTGTTTTAACTTTGGCAATACAGATAAAACTACATATGGTATATTAAAGGTTATGTGTGCAAGTAACATAGTTAAAAACCCTAACTTTATATTAAAAAATATAAAAAGTATCATAAGACCTATTGCTGTTACTATATCAGGATTTAATACAGGTAGATAGTTTATATTGAGAAGCATTGCCTTTTTAGGCCCTCTCATTCTGTCTATTCCTATAGCACTTATTGTTCCTATGACTGTAGCTATTGCAGATGCCAATATTGCTACTACTACAGTAGTTATTAAAGCTGAAATTATTCTATCATTATGAAACAATTGCTGATACCACTTAAAAGTAAACCCTTGCCATCTTGCCATAGATTTTGAATCATTAAAAGAAAATAGTGCTAGAGCAAAAATAGGAGCATATAAAAATATAAATATTAAAATCAAATATATATTAGAAAATATTTTTTTTGCTTTTACCATAATACTCTACCTCCTCCTTTTTCATCATCTGAAAACTTAGAGGTTAATCCCATAGCTAATAAAATTAATATCATCATAAGGATAGATATTGCAGAACCAAAGTTCCAATCTCCAACAGAAGTAAACTGCTGCTCAATTAAATTACCTATGAGCATGTGCTTTCCACCACCTAAAAGTTGCGAGATTACAAAGGTAGATACCGCTGGCATAAATACCATAGTTATTCCTGAGATAACTCCTGGTATACTTAATGGAAAAATTATCTTCATAAAAGCTGTAATTTTTCCAGCTCCCAAATCATAAGCAGCATTAACTAAATCTTGATCCATCTTTAATAGAGATGTATATATTGGTAGTACCATAAATGGAAGAAAGTTATATACCATGCCAAGAAGTACTGCACTATTTGTATATAATATATCTACTGAGTTTAGCCCAATGATATTAAGTAAGTTATTAAGCAAACCATTCTTTCCTAGAATTGCAAGCCATGCATAGGTTCTAAGCAAGAAATTCATCCACATTGGAAGAATAAATAACATTATAAGCATTCCACGTTTATGTTCTGGTTTTCTTGATATCATATAAGCAATGGGATATCCCATTACTAAACATAAAATTGTTGATTGTAAGGCTAAGCTAATAGATCTTGTAAATACCTTTATATATAAAGGATCCATTAATCTTTTAAAATTATTTATAGAGAATTGATAGCTCCCACTCACTTTTTCTGTAAAGCTAAAAAATACTATTAGAAGAAGAGGTACTATTATAAACAAGGAACTCCATAATACATAAGGATAAGCTAAATATGATTTCTTTTTCATTCTACGCTTCTCCTGACTTTTTCATTATGTGAATATCTTCTGGATAAATATCCATTCCTATTTTTGTACCTATAGAAAAGTTTTTAGTATTATGAAGAATAAAGTTCATACTCTCTTCCTCTACTTCTAATTCATAGTGAACTCCTTTAAACACAGAAGATTTTACTATCCCTTTTAAGTTTCCTTCTTCTTTATTTACTATTTTTATATCCTCTGGTCTTATTACTACATCTATATCTTCATCTTTATCAAAGCCTTTATCAACACATTCAAATATACGTCCACAGAATTTAACCTTAAAGTCTTCTAACATTATTCCGTCTGTAATATTGCTTTCTCCTATAAACCTAGCTACAAACTTATTCTCAGGTTCATTATATATATCTTCTGGAGTACCCATTTGTTGAATCACTCCCTTGTTCATTACTACCACAGTATCAGACATAGTTAGTGCTTCTTCTTGATCGTGAGTTACAAATACAAAAGTAATTCCCAATTGCTTTTGTATTCTTTTAAGCTCTATTTGCATTTCTTTTCTAAGCTTTAAGTCAAGAGCACCTAAAGGCTCATCAAGAAGTAATACCTTTGGTTCATTAACAATAGCTCTTGCTATAGCTACTCTTTGTTGCTGACCACCACTTAGAGATTCAATTTTTCTTTTTTCAAAGCCCTTAAGATCTACTAATTTCAAAACTTCATTTACTTTTTTATCAATTTCGCTTTTAGAAAGTTTCTTTATTTTTAATCCAAAAGCTATGTTTTCATATACATTCATGTGAGGAAATAGTGCGTATTTTTGAAACACTGTATTAATTTGTCTTTCATATGGAGGTAAGTCATTGATTTTCTTATCTTCAAATATAACTTAACCTTCATCGCAAGTTTCAAAGCCTGCTAAGATTTTTAATGTAGTAGTTTTACCACAACCACTTGGACCAAGTAATGTTATAAACTCATTCTTTTTTATCCCTAAAGTTATATTGTCTAAAACTTTGTTGTCTTCAAAGGTTTTAGATATACCTTTAATTTCAATTATATTATCACCCAACATAAACACCTCTTTTATAACATAATGCTAATTATACTCTTTGTGTCACCTTATTAAATCTGTCTACTTAAAATGACGGTGGTGTACTTACCCATATTACTGTTGCCTCAGTTTTTCCTGTATTTGAAATGTAATGATTAGACTTCGGCTTAAAATAAAAGCTTTCTCCCTTACGTATTTTATATACCTTATCTCCTAAATGCAGGTTTACAATACCATGAAGCACAAGTCCAAATTCCTCTCCCTCATGAGGAGTTTCTTCTTTGTATTTCCCATTTGGTTCTAATGTGAGCATTATAGGCTCCATCTGATTTTTTTGAGCATCTGGTACGAGCCACTTTAATC
>NZ_DHYX01000041.1:0-2437 GCF_002414285.1 Clostridium sp. UBA5119
TCTATAATCTAAATATTATAGCCTAGAAGTACTAAATCCTAAATCATTTATTTTTTGAGTTACTTTTTTATCTAAAGAATCTGCATAGCTTTCTATATTGCTACATGCACTCTCTGATGCTGATATAGTACTTTTTAAATCTAAATAATCAACTGTCAATACTCCCACTTATGTTTCCCCCATTATTATAACAACTACTTATCAATCTACTCTATTATAACTTTCATCTACTTCATCTATAACTTGTACCTTAATTCCACTCTTTTCTTCTAATGTCTTTATGAAGTCTTCACTATTTTCATAATAAAAATCTATTACTGTAGTGTTATTGGGATATTTTTTTGTATGATCTACTACATCATTTTCATAATCCGAATATACTATCAATCCCATATCTCCATATATCTTTAGCTTTTGAGAATATTTATTTAATACTATCTTTTTTATATTCTCATATTTTATTATCTCTATATAGTACTCTTTTATAGATGCTCTGTCACTCCCTCTATATCCACTATTAATTTCCTTATCAGTAAGTATTATTATTTCATCAGTAATCCATTCTATATTATCGCTACAAGAATTCTTTAATGAACGGAAATATAGAAAAACTGGCATACCTATGAAGAAAGCAATTGATGAAAATGACATCTCACTTCCCATTAATAAAGTTTTGATCCCAACCTCATCTATACTTTTCCCATCATAAACATGTTCTGTCATAATCCAATCACGAGCGGGAATAATTATTAACAACAAAATTAAAGTAACTACTAGCCCATACCTTACCCATTTTCTTTTTTTCCACTTAGGATGCTTCTTTATACGGTCTTGTATTAACTTTTTTCTCTTTCTATTATCTACTCTATATTCTTTTACCATTTTTAACCAACCTCTATAATCTAAATATTATGATATAGTATCTACCATGCATAATTTCCTACAAGCTTGGTAGTCTTAAGCTTTTTATTTTCATAATTCTTATAAGTATCAATATTTTTCTTCCATTCTTTAATTTTACTTTTAATATCCTTTATACTGTTTAAATCAGATATGTTAAGATCATTAATAATTTTAGCTTCATTAAATTTCATAATATCATCTATACGATTTATCCATCTTATACCTTCTGTTATAGGTTTAGGCATCTTTACATTAAGTTTTATTCGCTTAAAGCTTCCATCAAATTCTTTATTATTTTCACTTTGTTTAAATATAGTTTTAATTAAATTTGGTATATGCTTTTTAGCTATATCGCTACCAAAATCTTTGATAATACCTCTACTTCTAACTTTCTCCATATTATTACCTTTAATGCTACTAATAATGGTATCTTTTGCAAACGTAAGAGTAGACTTTTTATCTCTAAAACTTCTTATAATTGTAAATTTGTCATTATATAAATCCTTCTTGAAATTTTTTCTTAGATTACTCCAAAATGGTTTATTATTTTTTATGCTTTTTAATCCATTAAAAAAACTTTTAGGTTTAGAATAATAAATTTCTTTACCTCTTCTATATTCTTTTACTAAAAACTTAGTTCTAAGCCCTTCTGGGCCTGAAAATAAATTTTTTATTGAACTTATATTCTTTGAATTTTTAAAGAAAGTATTAGCAATACTTGTAACTCCTACTATATCTGTGAAAAGCTGAATTCCATCATAAAGGTTTGCTACCCCTAGACTTTTTCTATTTTTTTCCTTTGAATCAAAATTGTTTTTTCTAAGATAATCTGCCCTTGTGTTCATTCTTCCATACCTTGCTGCCATAGCTGGATCGCTATTGCTATATTTAATTGCAGACGCACTAGTACATATATTAGTTACAGCATTTATTATAGCTAAACCTGCACCCACTATAGCTACAAATCCAAAGAAACCCAGACCAACTGTACATATTGTAAATACTCCTGATGCTATAGCTACAAATGATCCAACTATGTCTAATAGAAACTTTCCACCTTTATACTTGTACCATTCCTTAACAGAATCACATACTCCCTTTACAGATGTTTTTATATTGTTATAGGTATTTTTTACCCATCTTGATAGTGATGATCTATTGCTTATTCCAACTGTAAGGTTCACAAAGAACTCTTTTACTGGATTTACTTTTATATTATTATTAGTTTTAAAGGTTGAATATAAAGTATCAAACTTATTGCTTACTGCCTTATCTTTTTCTTGAACAACCTCACCAAAATTTTCTAGTTTTTTTGCAAAATTAGTATACTTCTCTGCTTTTTTTCTTAGATTTTTTGTCTTCTTACGTGCAAACCAATTAGCATCACTAGTTCTAGATGTACTAAATCCTAAATCACTTATCTTTTGAGTTACTTTTTTATCTAAAGAATTTGCATAGTTTTCTATATTCCTACATGCACTCTCTGATGCTGATATAGTACTTTTTAAATCTGAATAATCAACTGTCAATACTC
>NZ_DHYX01000041.1:2472-15848 GCF_002414285.1 Clostridium sp. UBA5119
CATCTACTTCATCTATAACTTTTACCTTAATTCCACTCTTTTCTTCTAGTGTTTTTATGAAATCTTCACTATTTTCATAATAAAGATTGATTGTTGTTTTTTTATTTTGATACTTTTTTATATAATCTATTACATCATTTTCATAATCAGAATATACTATCAATCTCATATCTCCATATATATCTAGTGTTTCATAATATTTATTTAATACTAGTTTTCTTATATGCTTATATTTTATTATATCTATATAATACTCTTTACTAGACGATATATCCTGACCTCTATATCCCTTATTTAATTCTTCATCATTAAGTATCAATATTTCATCTGTAAGATATCCTATATACCCTCTACATTGATTTTTTAATGAATGTATATATAGAAAAACTGGCATACCTATGAAGAAAGCAATTGATGAAAATGACATTTCACTTCCCATTAATAAAGTTTTGATCCCAACCTCATCTATACTTTTTCCATCATAAACATGTTCTGTCATAATCCAACCACGAGCAGGAATAATTATTAACAACAAAATTAAAGTAACTACTAGTCCATATCTTACCCATTTTCTTTTTTTCCACTTCGGATGCTTCTTAATACGGTCTTGTATTATTTTTTTCATTTTTATATTATCCACTTTATATTCTTTTACCATTTTTATCTGCACCGCTAATAAAATAAATTTTTATTTTTTTATTCTTCCTGTTTATTTATAACTTGTACCTTAATTCCAGTATTTTCTTCTAAAGTTCTTATTAAATCCTCACTGTTTTCATAATAAAGATAAAACTTTCGCTTACTGTTTTTATCATTTTCAATGAATTGAATTTGATTTTTCTCATAGTTTGAATACATTGTAAGTTTCATATCTCCATATATTTCTAATCTCTCATGATAAGTATTTAATACAAGCCTTCTAATATCTTTATATATAATTCTATCTAGTGTATAACTATTTCTTGTTGAATTATTGGGTACAAATCCATATTCTAACCCACCATCGCTAAGTATTAATGTTTCATTTAAATAATAATTAATACCATCAGCACAGGTATTTCTTAATGAACGGAAATATAAAAAAACTGGCATACCTATAAATATAATTACAATGGCAATTGATGCACTACAAATATTATATACTGTGTTAGCTTCAATTTCCTCTATATTCTTTCCATCAAAAACAAAATCTGTTGCAGTCCATGGAAGAGACGGTAGTATGATTAATGCTACAATTAAAATAGCTATTAATATATATCTAACCCACCTTCGTGTTTTCCATTTTGGATGTTTTCTTATCTGCTTTTTTTTAATCCTTGCTTTTTCTTTATGATTAACTTTATATTCTTTTGTCATCTATAAATTCACCTCACTACTTAATATTTTTCAAGCTTTCATCATACTCCTAATTTAATATTAGCTTAGTAGTCTTATACTTTTCTGGTTTGTACCTATTCCAAGATTGAGTTTTTTCATCTCCAATTTTACCAATTTTCCCAATTAGCTCTTTTATTCCCTTTATATCAGATATATTTAACCCATTAATAATTTTTACTCCATTAAATTTAGCTATATCATCTATATGTTTTATTAATCTTATTCCCTCTGTCATAGGTTTAGGCATAGTTAGCATACTCCCAACTCGTCTAAAGTTTCCATCAAAATTCAGAACTTCATCACTTGGTTTAAGTATAGTTTTAATTAAATTTGGTATATGCTTTTTAGCTATATCACTACCAAAACCCTTGATAATACCTCTACTTACGAACTTTTCCATATCATTTCCTTTAATGCTACTAATAATAGTATCTTTTGCAAAAGTAAGAGTAGACTTTTTATCTCTAAAGCTTCTTACAATTGTAAACTTATCACTATACAAATCCTTCTTGAAATTTTTTCTTAGGTTACTCCAAAATGGTTTATCGTTTTTTATGCTTTTTAATCCATTGAAAAAGCTTTTTGCAGTAGAGTTATAATTATTTCCATTTTTTTCTAAAAACTTAGTTCTAAGCCCTTCTGGGCCTGAAAATAAATTTTTTATTGAACTTATATTCTTTGAGCTTTTAAAGAATGTATTAACACTACCAGTAACTCCCACTATATCTGTGAAAATCTGAATAGTATCTAATCCTACTGCACTACATTCAGTTAAATTATTTAAAAGTTTTGAATTATAATTGGTTTTCTTAAATCGATCAGAAAGGGTATCCATTCTTCCATACCTTGCTGCCATAGCTGGATCGCTATTGCTATATTTAATTGCAGCCGCACTAGTACATATATTAGTTACACCATTTATTATAGCTAGCCCTGCACCTATTATAGCTACAACTCCAAAGAAACCCAGCCCAGCTGTACATATTGTAAATATTCCTAATGCTATAGCTGCAACTGATCCAACTATACCTAAAACAAACTTTCCACCTTTATACTTAAACCATTCCTTGACAGAATCACATACTCCCTTTACAGATGTTTTTATATTGTTATAGGTATTTTTTACCCATCTCGATAGTGATGAGCTATTACTTATTCCAACTGTAAGGTTCACAAAGAACTCTTTTACTGGATTTACTTTTATATTGTTCTTAGTTTTAAAGGTTGAATATAGGGTATCAAATTTATTGCTTACTGCCTTATCTTTTTCTTGAGTAATCTCACCAAAATTTTCTAGTTTTTTTGCAAAATTAGTATACTTCTCTGCTTTTTTTCTTAGATTTTCTGTCTTCTTACGTGCAAACCAATTAGCATCACTAGTTCTAGATGTACTAAATCCTAAATCACTTATCTTTTGAGTTACTTTTTTATCTAAAGAATTTGCATAGTTTTCTATATTCCTACATGCACTCTTTGATGATGATATAGTACTTTTTAAATCTGAATAATCAACTGTCAATACTCCCAAAATATATCCCCTCCTAAACTAAATTTACCATTGTCCAGATAATCTTCTTTCTCTCTCTTTTCTTTCTCTTTCTCTTTCTTTCCTTTCTCTTTCTAGCCTTTCTTGTCTTTCTCTCTCTAGGGCATATTGTATTCTTCGTGATAAGTTACGAATTTCTTCTTCTAAGGTATCTCTTGCTCGCTCTTGCCTCTTTAATTCACCTTCTAGCTCATTGTTAATAGACCTTATATAATAATCATCAATTCCTATTTCTTCTTTTTTATCTTCTATTTTGCTTCCTAAACTACTGGCATTACTTATACTTACCAGTAATGATGAAGATATGTTTTTAGCATTTGTTTCATCACCCTGTTGATAATGTGTAAAATTATTAACATTTGATATTACTGCTTTTACTTTAGTTATTCTTTCTTTAACTTTTTTTAGTTCTTTCTCTTTTTCTCTTTTTTCAGCCCTAAGACTTGCAGAACTAGCCACTACCCTTCCCTCCTTATATGTTACATATTAATCTTCTTAGCAAATGCCTCATCAGCATCATAATAACTACTTTGAGACTCAACCAACGCCTCATAGAACTCCTCTAGACTTTCCTCAATGTCTTTTAGTTGTCCATATAAAAGTTTATACTTCTTCTCAAATGAGTTTCGTCCTTTTCCTACCCAGTCTTTTAACAAATCATTAGTAGCTCTCTCAATGTCTAATTTCGTTTTTTCAAAATTACTTATTTCGTTTTTAAAGGTTTGAACAGTTTCTGACATTCTCTCTGTGTCAAGATATTTTATTGACATAAAATCCCTCCTATGATTCAGTAATTGTTTTTACTTTAGAAATCTCATTATTACTTATTAAATATGAATCACCTAACTCTATGTTCTTCTTATGTTCACGAATATAATTATTAGGAACTTCAAAGAATTTAACCTCACCTATATTTTCAAATATAAGACCTTTCTTATTCTCCTTTAGCAACTTTATTATTTCAGGAGAACTATAAGAAACTTGAGCATTATCCACATCAGTAAACATAAAGGAAACTTTCATTGACTTATATTTATTGGTCATTGTTTTAAATATGTCCATAGCATTTTTATTAGTTCCCATATTTTCTAATATAGTTCTATTGTTTATTATGATAATTATAAGAGGTTCTTCCTCTAAACTTTCTATTCCTGATTCCATAACATTAAGATATCTATCTTCTAATTCATTACTTATATCCTCAAAAATAGTTTCATACTCATTTGAATCTATTGAATATCTTTCTACAAATCCATAGTCATTAAAATCCTTTAGATCTCTTTGTACATTATCAAACACATACACTCTAGATGGATATTTAAATATATTCATTTGGCAATAATTCATAATTATTCTTAGTAAGTTTATTCTATTACTATTTTCCTTGCTTAATAGAGTGAAATACCCTATATCCATTAAGTTTATTGTAACTAAATCTACAGTGTCGTAATCTAGTCCTATTGAAATTTCATAAGGCTTTAAGGTATTAACATTAAAGTTATTTGATATATAATTTGATGTAAGCACCTTTGGAATTTCTGGTATTTGTTTTGCTTTTATATTAATATACTCCTTATTAATATTCTCAACAAAGGCCTTCATGTTTCTAACTCTATCAATCTCTTTTTCTCCCTCAAATCCAAGATAAGTTTGATATTCGTATATTACTTTATCTAATTCAATCAGCCCTCTTCCCGGAACATTCTTAGGTTGCATTCTACATCTGTCAAATATACTTCCATACTCTGAAGAATCATTGCAGTATAAACCAATTTTATTAGCAAAGTTTGATAAATATTTATATCCTATTCCCGTAGTTTGAAGGGTGGTAATTATAATACTTATACCTACACTAATACCTTCTCTACAAATATTTAGGAATTCATCATCATATTGCATATACAATTCTCTGAATCCAATAAAATTATCAATAATTACCACTATCTGCGGTAAATCCTTGAATCCAGCCTCCTTGTATGAGCTAAAAGAACTTATTCCTACTTTAGATAATATTTCTTTACGATAAGTTATCTCTGTATTCATCATCTTGATGAAATTCTTCATTTTCTCGTCTTCACTGGATGTTACTACTCCCCCTACATGATTTAAATCACTAAGACTTTTTAAAATCATTGATGCAAAATCTAGAATATATATATTTACTTCTTCGGGTGAATATCCATCTGCTAATCCTCTAATAATAGTTTGTAGTAAGTTTGTTTTTCCATATTGAGATGAACCTACAATAAAAGTATTTCCACTTGTTAAATCTAACTTTACTCTATCTTGCAGTTGATGTGATGGGTCATCATATATACCAATTGCGACCTCTATTCCAACTACATTTGTTGTTATAAATTTAGTATAAGAGATAGATTCTTCTAATGAAGGCAAACAAATACCAGGCAAATTTATGATATTGTTACTTTGACAATAATTATTTATATAATTAACTATTACTTCTAATTGAGTTAAACTATTATCCTTACTCTTCTTTTTCTTTTGTATATACACAGGAGTTCTTTTACCTGCTAGTGAAACTTTATTAACTGTAAACTCCTTTACATTATCTATCTCCTCATTTTCAGCATTTGCTCCACTATAAGCCGATTGAAATAATTCAAATATCTCGTTATTTCCAACTTGTAGATATGCTCTTCCTGGCTCTTTAATTTCTGCTGCTAAAGGAGTCTTAATTACTTCATTACTATCTTCTTTAGTCTGAACCTTTAAACATAACTTAAATTTAGAGTTACTCCATATTTGTTCATCTACTACCCCCGAAGGTTTTTGTGTAGCTAAAATTAAGTGCACTCCTAAACTTCTACCAATTCTGGCAGCACGAATTAACTCTTTCATAAAATCAGGGTATTCACTTTTTAATTCTGCAAACTCATCCACAATAATAATTAAATGTGGTAGGGGTTCTTTTACTTCTCCTGATTTATATTTTTTTATATATGCATCTATATGGTTGACTCCACTTTCAGCAAATCTCTCTTGTCTTTTTCTTAATTCCGCCTTTATTGATAATAAGGATCTATCTATCTCTCTTCCATCTATATTCGTAATTGCTCCTATAAGATGTGGTAAATCTTTAAATTGATTAACCATTCCGCCTCCCTTAAAGTCAATAATTACAAATCCAACTTCATAGGGATGAAATATAGTACTCATAGATAATATATAACTCTGTAAAATTTCACTTTTACCTGAACCAGTAGTACCTGCTACCAAGCCATGAGGTCCATGATTTTTTTCGTTCAAATCTAAATATACAATTTCATTTTTGGTTTTCACTCCAAGTGGCGCTGCCATACTCTTATAAACCTGGGATTCTTCCCATCTATTTTTTAAATCTAAATCATCTACAGAAATTATATTTAATAATTCAAACAAAGATATACTCTTAGTTAATTGACTTTCTAAGCTTACCTTATCTATATATATAGAAGCTAGCTTAATAGCTATTTCTTCTGCTATTCCGTCAGATATATCATTATACTTAAATAAAGCTTGTTCTTCTCCATTTTCACTTGATATACATAAACCTTTATTCTCTACATCATCCAGTCTTATAATCTTATTACATCCTTTTGGTAACATCTCTTCATTCTCTTCAAAGAATATAAATGTAAATCCAAGCATATTGCTTATAGCTAAGTATTTAGAAATAGGATGAGAGTATATACCTTTATTATCAAATACAAAAATAACATAATGTTCTTTAAAATTAGTTGAATTCCGATTTCCTAAAGTTTCTTCTCTTCTTGATAGCTCAAGATATAGATATTCAAATAATATATTCTTACTTTCTTCATCAAAAATCATATTTCGAGCTTCTATGTTTTCATTTCTTACATGTCTTAACCATCTGATCCAAGCAAATTTATTTTTATCTTCTTCCTTAAACATATAGAATAATTTTACATCACTATAATATTGTCTAATAGCAATATCTAAGGTTATGTTTTTTAATAAATCATATAACTTTTCTCTATTTCCAATGATACCTACTAAATTACACATAGCAAGATTTAAAAATACAGGTGCGTTATCTATATATCTATATTTTTCTTCTATTTCCTTAGGTATCAATAACAAATCATCGGTTATACTGATAACTTCCTGCTTCTTTGTTGTAACCTTGCAGTTAGCTTGTGATATTCCTGATCCTATCCTAACACTTAAAAAATCATTATGTTCTGGCTCTCTATCAAACAATTCTTTACTAAACCTTTCAACATTTTCTATGTTCTCTTCCAAAGGTTTATATATTTTTTCTAAAACATTGAGTTCATTTTTTCTTTGTTCTCTAATGTCTTCTTCTTTTACTTCTATATATCTTTTATATTTTTCTTTTCTTTCTTCTACTTGCTTCTTATACTGTCTTTTCTCACTGATCATTCCTATAACAGACATTATTATTCCTAAACTCATAGAACAAACACTATATATAACAAAGGTTCCTCCGCCACCCATTACTCCTCTTAATACTACTGTTAGTCCAAGCATCGCTAATGCAGGTATTAATGTTAATATAATGTTACTTTTAGGTTTATCAGGTAATGCTTCTGGGTCTAAAATTTCTATACTTTCCTGTGGCACCTCATATTTTATCCTTGTACTTCGATTAAATTTAGGATACTTAAAGTTAGTAGCTTGATTATTTAAGTCTCTATATTCTACATTCTTAATATTTACTATACTATTTGTTGTTGTATATAATCTGTTATCCTTTAAATAAAAGCTATACCCAACAAACATTATAAAGTCATAACTATTTAATTTTGATTTATCTATAATTTTAACACCATTAACATATACACCATATTTAGTATTATTATCATTTATATAATAATTTCCATCGTTATAGCTTAATGTTATGTAGTCATTTTCTAACAAATTATCATCAATATATATATCACATTGAGTATTTCTACCTATATTAATATTATTTATGTTCTCTATATCTATTTCTCTATCATAATTCTTCTCTATACTATCAAAATCTATAAAGAAATTTAATTTAAATATTTCTGCATTTGAACCTTCATATTTTACAGTTAACTCATCTCCATGAATCAACTCTTTAGAATATACTTTCATGACTCCGTCTTGAGTAAAATATACTCCATCAACACAATTAATCTGCCATCCCTTTATGGTTTTAGTAAATTCAAATTCAAAGTTATTAAAAAATACTTCTTTGCTAAATCTCACCTTACAAGATTTATTTGTTCCCACTTTAACAATGGAATCATTCTCACTTTGAAGCTCATATTCTCTATATATTTTATTACCAAATATTATAATCTTATAATTATTACTCATTACTTTCTCCCTCTTATTATGTAATGTTTATTATAGTTCCATCTCTTAAATTAAAATCTTTTAAAGTCTTATTTCCTTTTATTAAGGTAACAGGATTTTCACACTTTAAATAACACTGATTTATATCTTGTGTATCAATTCCTAAATGAAACCCTTCATTTAAAGCAATAACTAAATCATTGGCAGTAATGTATAATGGAACTTCAACATCATACTTTTGAGATTTTCTCTGTATATTGAGTATTACTATTATTTTTTCCGTATCCATCCTCATACCCCTTTTTAAATAAGCATATAAGCAATCTTTTGAAATTGTTTATTACCAGCTAAGAATTCAATGTTTAAAGTATTTGAATTTGAAGTAACCTTAGGTATGTATTCACTTATAGTTATTTTGCTAGTGAAATTATTCCTAATTAGATGATTTACTTCATCATCTATATAACTATTGCAGATAAAAATAAATTTATTTTTATTTGAGCAATCAATATTTACTAACAAACTTTCTAACTTAGTAGTTGTTTCTTCATTTTGCATTGTTACAGTTATAACTTTATCGCTATAACTCATCATTTTTGTCTTATCATTAGTTAGTTCCGATGATGTATCTAGAACTATAAAATCGTATTCCTTGGAGGCTTTTAGTGCCTCTATCAAATATCTATAATCATCCATTTGTATATTATAAGATGATGTGGCTTGTCTAAATGGAAGTAAATAATCAAAAATATTTCTTCCTATAGAATTATTAAAGTATTTTAATATATCCTCATTATGAGATGATAGACATTGTTCAAATCCATTATTTAAGTACTCATTACTATTTAAAATATAATTAAAATTTTGTAATATTTCAGTACTTATAAATAGTACTCTTTTATTGCACTCTGCAAGTGCCGTTGCTATACCAAGGGATACATAAGTTTTCCCTGTTCCTCCTGAGGGCGAGTAAACCATTATAACCTGAGATGAACCTTCTTCTGAGTTTGTTATAGACTTTAATACATTTGAAGACATATTGCTCACTACATCATTAAAAATCTTCTTTATACTTGTATATTTATATATACTTTTTAAAAATATATTTTCTGTTTCTCCTTTTGACTCAGACTCACATAGCAAAAATACATTTCTTATGTTTTGCTTTTCATATTCATCAGAATATAATTCTTCATTTATAAGTAATAAATCTATATTTTGTGGTGTACTAAAATAAGTTTTTAGATAATTTTCATCTGTTATAACCGTAATGTCTGCTTTTTCTCCAAACTCTTCAGCAAATTTTAATTCTAAAGGACCTAAATATTTCTCATCCTTATCTGCTAAAACAATTGATAGTGCCATTTTTCCCCTCCTAATAATTAAAACTAAACGGATACAACCGTAAATTCACTATTTGCTAGCTTAATTGTATCTCCTAATTTTATTGGTGCTTGTCCTTTGAATTGAACCCTTACACCATTTATATAGGTTCCATTTGAGCTACCTTCATCTCTTAAAAAATATTTACCATTATTGCATAATACTGTACAATGAATCCTACTTATAGCATTGTTAAATAAAATTACTCCATCAACAAGTTGTGAATTCTTACCTATAACAAATTCTGATTTATTTATAATAATATTTATAGGCTTTGGGGTGTTTACTCCATTTAATGCTATAGTTGGAGTGAAACTATCATTTGTTAATAATTCTGTTTCTCCCCCTCCACTATATACAATACTACTACTTTCTTGATTTATACTTCTCTCTGCCTTAATGCTCTTGTCACTAAATTTACTTATGGCAATAAGTAGTGATGTTATTAAGTCAACTAGTATAATTAATACTGTAATTGAGATATTAATTATACTAGATAACTTCAAATATTTATGTACAGCAATAATCATTACTAAAGTCATAGCTTGAATAGCAATTATTAAAAATAACCCTATCAATTTATTTTTAGAATTATGTATATTTTTAGGTTGTCTATTATCACCATATCTGTGCTTATCTTCTAAGCCTAATTTAAAGTTTATATTTTTATTTAAATTTCTTTTGTATAAGCCCTCTTTACTAATTTCCTTAACATTTATATTATCTTTTAGTGAGTCCATAGAATTATCTTCTGAGTTTAAGCTTGAGTATAATCTATGTACTTTATCACTATTTAAATTAGGGTGCTCTGATATAGCAGATTTTATATTTGCTTTTAAGCCTCTTTCAAAATTTAATTTACTATTGTTATCTGTCTCAATATTCACTGGTAAATAAATCAAATATACATTCAAGTTATTACTATCAACAAAGATTTTATCAAAACCTATATTAATATTTTCAGGTTGCATGAATCCATTTACTTTAACTTCATTAACTATTTCTAATAATCTAGATATAATTATTAAAAAGTTTTGAGAATCTAACTGATTTAGTAAAGATTTCAATGATTTATATGAAGATGTATCATAAATTAATTTTATTTTTCCATTATGAGTAACTTTTCCACATTTTATAAACTTATTTTCATCCTGGTTTTGTAGAACCTTATATCCTGTTTGAAAAAAAAGTTCACTATCCTCCAATATATATCTTATACTCGTATTATCTTTTTCTTCTTTTATTGAACTGTTTAAAATTAATTCATTCATAATTACACCTCTAATTTTTTCTTTTACATCTATAATTCTCATACAACTTATTTTTTCTTAATTCTTTTTTGCTATTGTATAACTCTACCAGAATAATCACTGATAACTCCGTATTTACCATTGTATATTATTACATCTCCAACTTTATAGTTAGAGTTTTTAGGTCCACCTTCTAATTCCCATTGCGATAGTTTATAACTAAATAATTGATCTGTAGATAAGGTTTCTATGCCTTTTTTATATGCTACAATTTCAAAATTAATTAATATATTCCCACCTTTTAAGTGATTTTCAGGTCTAGGATTATCTCCCGCTTTTACAAAGAAACTAGATGAAGGAATGAAGTACTTTCCATACCACCACTGTTCTTTTCCATCAATATATTGAATTTCATCCTTCCACCCCTTGATTCCATCATGGTCTTTCCACTCTCGTCCCTTTGCAATTCTGACTCCTCTTGTTAAAATTAACTTATTATAATTACCTATAAGTACATCTCCATATCTTTTAGTACTTAGATTAATCGTAGAATCATCAAGTTTACTCCCAAATCCAACAAGTGGATTGTTACTATTATTATAATAGCAATCTACCCTTATTCTTTCATCATCCTTTATATAATAGAAGCTAGGTTTAATCTCTATTCTGTCATTATCCCTATATAAATACTCTGAAGTTATATCAAAATAAAAAGCATAACCCTTCTTTGGCAAAATATTTTTTAATGTAGTATGAGATTTTTCATCTATCGGTAATTCATTTACTTTAAATTTCTTTTCCGTATATTCTTCAAATTTATCATCTTTCCAAAAGATACTTGTCCACCGAGGATCTCTTATATCTGTAACTTGAAAATCTTTAAGCATTATGGGATCCTCAAAAGGTCCGAAACATTGATAATTATAATTTCCTGCTACATCCCACATCTCAACATGGAGATATACGTTATCCCCTACTGGCTTCTCTATTTCCTTTGATATTTCTTCCTCATATCTATCATTCTCTGTATACTCACTTTCATACAGTACTTCATATTTTTCTTTAGGTTTATCACCTGAATATGACCATCTGTACTGTATTTTCCCTACACCTGAGAGATTATCTTTTGCTTTTAATGTACCATAATAAGATAACCCACTACCTTTTTTACTTTCTTTTCTTATAGCTCCATTTTCTTCACTAAATAACTTTGATTTAACACTAAATTCCATAGTAGGAGTTGTTCCATCTACTAGATACTTTTCAAAGTTCATGCTATTTTCATTTCCAGCTATATCATTTGCCTTTACTTCTATTCTGTAAATTCCATCTGGAACTACAACTGCTCTATTATGAAGTAAATCTCTAGCATTAATATCTTCTTCAGTGTTGTTCTTATAGTGACTACTATCATTTACTATAACCTTGCTACCTTCTGCAAATCCTGAGAGATTATCACTAACTTTTATATCTATTTTGTAAGGTAAGGGACTATTCACCCATTTTTTATCAGGTTCTTTAACTTCTATATTTGTCTTTGTCCAATCTATATTGTAATATCCACTTTCACCCACTGGCTCTTTAGGCGCATTGGGTAATTCATAAGGAGTTTCAGGGGATTGAAAAATGGGTTCCTTCCATTTTCCAATTCCACTTAGCTTAATTTTTTCTCCCTCTTGCTCTATATTAACATTTCCTCTTGTTCCATCCACTATAGCCTTTGCTACCCCTGTAACGCTAATGTTATCAAGTTCAAATTCAACTGGGAAAGTACCTGCTAGCATCTCACCAGCTTCATTAACCTTTTCCCAACGTCCAATATCTTCAATAGGATTATTCCCTTCATAGAATACTTCTACTTCATACTTCCCAACACCTTCAGATATTTTCCCCTTATTTGTCCATTCTGTTTCATTAGGATTAAATTTAATTACCCCTACATCTTTAATAGGAGATTTTTTATAATAAAATATAACTTTATTTACCCCTTTAGGTTTAACAGAAATCTTAACAGGATTTGTACCTGTGGAGGTTGCCCCTCCTGAAGTTACTTTGGATGAATTATATTCAAAACCTGAAATAACAGGAGCTGAATATGTCTTTTCCACTGGCTTATCTAGTATTATAGAAACAGTTTCCCTCAATGGAGTTCTTAGTGATTTATCTGTATCTATATCTCTATATTCTACAGTTACGTTAACATTTTTCCTTTGCTTATAATAAAATACAACCTTATTTGCTGTTCCAGGCTTAACAGAAATCTTAGCAGGGTTCGCACCTGTAGAAGTTGTTCCATCTAAAGTCACTTTTGATGAATGATAATCATATCCTGAAATTATAGGAGCTGAATAGGTCTTTTCTATTACATTACTTCCTTGGTGTTGGACAGTTTCTGCAAAAGTTGTTTTTAGTATTTTATCTGTATCAACATCTCTATATTCTACAGAAATATTACTTTTTAAATCCTCAAAGTAATCTCCTAAAATGAGTTGATATACATAAGTTCA
>NZ_DHYX01000041.1:15862-17086 GCF_002414285.1 Clostridium sp. UBA5119
ATATGCTTCATAGCTACCCATATTAACACCTATAGTTAAAACAGGCAAAGAATTTTTTTGAGGTTCACTACCAAATTTATAATATTGCATTATAAAATCAGCAGCCATATTAAGGTATGTTCCATCCTTCTTATTTTTTTCATTCTCTAACCATCCTCTTATAAGTGATATGTTAGATGCTGATAATTTGTTTACTTCACTTCCACTTATAATTATGCCATTATTATCGGGTTTAGGTAAATATTTTAAATTATCTATTTCATTCGGTAAAGTGTTATAAAACTTCATAGTTTCATTTCTATCTATTCCACCTACACGAACAATGTTGTAACCACTTGTCAATCCTGCTGTAGAGTCAAATATTCCAAAACCGCCCATTATATAGAGATCTTTAATCCCCATATCTTTAATTGCACTCATGACTTTAGTATCAATAGTTTTTCCGTTGTTTAAAAGAACAGGAAAATACATATTGGAATTTTTAGCTGAAACAGATGCTATCTTTGCATCTGCAAGTTCTCCACCTTGCCAAGTCGAAGCGATATATGCTCTTTTATTCGAACCAAATAAAATTTTTGCATAGTCTATAGAGTCTTGCACTGGATCTGTTGGTTTTGTTAAAGTTGAATTCGTGGCAGATTTCCAATCTAGTACTGAAGCAGATGGGTTAGCTATATATCTAGTTTGATAATCAAGAAATGTAGCAAATGGACTATCGAACCAACTTGTATATCCTACCTTTCCACCTGGCACTCCTGTTGTTGTTGTGCTAATATCAGTATAATCTATTTTACTAGTAGGATCTTTAATACCATTAACCCAAAAATAAGGTTGCATATAAACAGCATCTTTCACTTTTGAAGTTCTCTCCCTATAACTATAAGAACCTTTTAATCGATCAATTATAGTAGTTTTTCTTCCATCATACGTAGTATCAGATAGATTTACATATTTTGAATTGGCAATATTAAAAGTTGGCTTACCTTTATATATCCAAAATCTCTCATAGTCTGAAGAATCAAATCCAAAAGCAAACGTAACATTTGCTGTCAGTGTTAAAGCTATAGTAATTAAGAAACAAATGATTTTTTTATAGCATTTATTTCTTTTTTCCATAAAATCACCTATTTCTTTAGTTGAGATACTATACTATCACTTACAGCTGATGTACTACCTAGAACATAAAGTTTAGTTATATTAGACTTATCTAAGAAAGCCTTCTGA
>NZ_DHYX01000047.1:0-2785 GCF_002414285.1 Clostridium sp. UBA5119
GTACTATTTACAAAATGCATCTGATGACACCTTCGAAGAAATTATGCTTCAGGGAATGACCATTGGTTATGTAAAATCTGAGCTTTCTGATATATTGCCATACATTACAACCTTTGTTAATAAAATTGATAATTGGTCAGTATGCGATAGCTTTTGTAGTGGATTAAAGCTTCCTAAACAATACCCAAAGGAAATGTGGAAATATTTGATGTCCTATCTTTCAGATACCGATGAGTATCATGTACGTTTTGGAATAGTCATGCTTCTTTTTTATTATATAGATGATAATCATATCGATGAAACATTAAAGCTATTGGATTGCATTAAACATCCAGGGTATTACGTTAAAATGTCAGTGGCTTGGGCCATATCTATCTGTTATATTAAATTTCCAGAAAAAACAATAAAATTTCTTAAAAATAATACTTTAGATGATATGACCTATAACAAAGCTTTACAAAAAATTACCGAATCATTACAAATAGATAAGGATACTAAATGTCTAATAAAAAATATGAAACGAAAATAAAAAAAGTGACCTCTAACAGTTTATAAACTGCTACAGGTCACTTTTAAACAACTTCTTCATGTTAAGAGTTATATTATCCATATTATAGGTGCCTAAGCTTCTGCGCGTTTTAAAATTATCTATCATTTTATAACTCCTTCTATATTCATTAATATGTTGTGTCGCTTTTCCATTTTTCCTCTTTCTCATCTCTCTTGCAACAATGCTTTTATTAAGATTACTTGCCATTGCCGTCTCTGGAAAAAAATATTTTTTCAATTACAAAATAACAACTAAGGATATAATCAAAGTAACGCCCTTACTCTATACTAAAGTTGTTGCATATACAAAGTATTGGGAAAGAATCCAAGTTTCTTATAAAACCCTATGGTACTTTCATTCTCTTGTGAAACGGTTACCCCAATTACTCTGCAATTATTTTCTTTAAACCATTCCATATGCTTAATTACAAGTTTCTTACCAATGCCTTTTCCTCTATTATTCTCATCAACGTGAAGTGATTCAATTTCTCCTTGTCCGTCAATTATTGTTGATATACAATATCCAATACATCCATCATCACTTTTAGCAACAGTAATTTTTATTGTCTTGTTCTCAAAAACTTTATTTCTCTCCTCAAAGCTAATATACCTATAGGATTCCCTAAAGTATTGTGAAGTACTTTCATGATACTGTCTGTTTTCTTCCCATAAGTTCTTGATAACTTCAATCTCATTATAAGAAACATCAAAAATTTCATTCATATTAATCACATCCCTCCAATAGTCCTTAATAATACTCCAATTGTCAATACATATCTATTTAAAAATTATAATTTCCCAACTAACTTTTGAACTTCCTCTTCTGTAAGCATTCGATACTGCCCTTTTTCAAGGGTTTCATCTAAGGTTATTCCCCCAATAGATATCCTCTTTAAATATACCACATAACAACCTACTGCCTTTAACATACGCTTAACTTGATGCTTACGCCCTTCAGAAATTGTAAGATATCCACAGACAACGGATTGATGATGATACTTTGACTCTATTTTATAGAACTTTCCAATATCAGTTTCCTGTTCTAACTCTTCATAGTTCCCACATTTCACCACCTCAATTTTAGCAGGCTTTGTTAATGCTTCACCTTCTCCAATGGAAATTCCATTCTCTAATCTATTCCTATCTTCCTCATCTAATGAACCCAATGCCCAAAAGAAATATTTCTTTTCAACATGCCTTTCTGGGCACATTAATTGATGATCAAAATCACCATCGTTGGTAAAAAGCAATAATCCTTCTGTATCTTTATCTAATCTTCCAACATGAAATATTCCATTTGTATTATCCTCATGAAAAAAATCAAATACTGTTTTATTATCAGCATCCTTTCTTGCAGTAATACATCCTGCAGGTTTATGAAACATATAATACACCTTTTCTCTATAATCAACTACTTTATCAAGATACTCAATAATATCAGTACTCTCCTTAATTTCCATTGCAGGTTCTGTTATCACTTCCCCATTTACTTTAACTTTTCCTTCCTTAATATAATCCCTACTCCTTTTGCGTGTCTCAATGAATGATACTGCTAAAAATTTATCTAATCTCATGTTTATCCTCTTCTTTTCATGTGCAAAATACTTTTAATTCTCTTTTCATAAGTAATTAGTAACTCTTTTAATATATAACAGTTTAGTCTATGAGTAAAGATGTTAATTTCTTAATAAGATAGTATTCTTATACATATAATCTGAACATAAAAATGGACTAAGGTAATATTAAATCATATCCTAATCCACTATTTTTAAATAAACATGCCTTCTCAAAACAATTTTACACCATTTAATAGAAACCAATTTATGACATTCAATTACAATATAAATTAATGAATATTTATCTATTCTTAAAACAGACCCAAAACCTCTCTTCGTAGATTTTAGGTCTGTTTAATATTATCAAGTAATAAAAAATTTTTATATTTATATTCATTTAGTAATATTACACTTTTAGATTTATATTATTTAATAATTATAATGCTGAAATTTTTACCTGTTGTTCTTGTAGGACTTTTAGTGTTAAATTCACTACTACTTTTTCTGTAAATTCAGTAAATATTTGTTCTGTAGGAACTATGCAATTTATAGTTGGATTTGTATGAATATCAACTTCAGCAATATCTGCTCTTACTAATTCAGTAAAAGGTTTTTCATTAAAGAATTCTGTAGAGAAAAAACTCTGACCACAAGGATTGCGTCCAATTACTGGATCTGAA
>NZ_DHYX01000047.1:2918-7551 GCF_002414285.1 Clostridium sp. UBA5119
ATAGCTGGTTGGTCTAATGTGATAGTAGCTTCAACAGGAATTGTTATGTTTATCTCTGCTAATACAACTGGAATCTTAACAAATACAGGTCCAGATTTAATAACAACAGGTGTTACAGGAATTTGTTTAGTTAATGATTGTACTTTAGAAGTAATAGTTGCACAAGGATTTGCTACACATTCATAATCACTTATATTTTTTTGGCTATCATTCATTATAAGATTTCCTCCCTATCTATCTAATTGTTAGTATAAAGTTTTTACACTAATTCCTTTTTAAATTATATATATCAATGCCCCCTTTTTTCTGCTATAATTGAATCACAAAGCCAATCAAAAATCCAAAGGAAAGAACATTGTTATGGATTCAAATATAACTTATTTATTTACTTATAGCCAATATTTAATTTCAATTATTTTTCAATTGCTTACTTTTATAGCTAAGCATATTCCCTTGAAGCAGTTAGCCTTTGATGATTCTGTCAGTCAAGAATATCAGAAATTTAATCCTCATGTAATGGGATTCAGTCTTACTTATCATATGAATCTAAAGCTTTCTACAAGACAAACAGCCAAGCCATCGAAGGGATTCATGATATAAAGATATCTCATCCTGCGGATGAAACTTATATTAAGTATTGTCATGATTGTTAGAAATAATTTTTCTCTTAAAAACAGACCAAAAACCTCTCTTAGTAAGCTTTCGGTCTGCAATATATTATTTAAACAAAATTAATTTTTCAATTTAATTCCTGCATGTTGCTTGTGTTGATTCTGTTGCTATAATTTCTACCTGTTGTTCTTGTAATACTTTTAGTGTTAAATTTACTACTACTTTTTCTGTAAGTTGAGTAAATATTTGCTCTGTAGGAACTGTGCAACTTAAATTTGGATTTGTGTGAATATCAACTTCAGCAATATCTGCTCTTACTAATTCAGTAAAAGGTTTTTCGTTAAAGAATTCTGTATAGAAGAAACTCTGATCGCAAGGATTACGTCCAATTACTGGATCTGAACAAGCATCGCAACTTTGAAGTTTATCTGTAAAGAATTCTAATTCACTCGGAATGCTATTTTCAATAAAAATCGGTGGTCTAAGGAAAGCAATTCTTGTTGTGAAATTGAAAGGTACTTCAACTGTACAATGTCTTATATCTCCACAAACATTCGGAGTTCCAGCTGTCCTACAAGTTTTAGTTGCATATTCAATATTCTTTCTTATAAAACCTGCTATAAATAGTATTCCAGTATTAAATTGATCATCTTGAGAAAATGGAATAATACGGGATTGAGTTAAATATACATTCTTTTTAATTCTTTTAACTTCTATAGCTGGTTGGTCTAATGTGATAGTAGCTTCAACCGGAATAGTTATATTTACTTCTGCTAACACAACTGGAATCTTAACAAATGCAGGTCCAGGTGCAATAACAATAGGAGTTACAGGAAGTTGTTCAGTTAGTGATTCTACTTGAGTAGTAACTGTTGCACAAGAATCAGTTTCACATCTATTATCATTTGCATATATTTTATTGTCATTCATAATAACATTTCCTCCATTTTTTCTAATTAAAATATAATTAGTCAAGTCTTATACTACATAATATACGAATTTATACTTTTTGTTCATATACGAATAAAAAAAATTCTCCTATCTAGTAAATGCGGTCGTAAACCTGTTGAATAAATTTTAGAGTATCTAAAGATAGCCTAGTAATAAATAACCAATATCCTCTATACAATATTTTTTAATAATTAAACGTTCAGTTTCAATATATCTCTTCAAACATATATTTAATTAATCTCATTAAATTCATAGTTAATTAGCGATTCTCTACGTTTATATTTTGTTGCTATCCAATTAGGTAAAAACTCCGTTATCTCAGGCTGTAAGGTAAAAGCATATATTTCATCCAAATCCTCTAATTGAAATTCTCTTAATATAATATTCTCGCATTCTATAGTAAAGACTTTTCTTGAAGTTATATCCTCACCATTCTTAACTTTACTTTTAGATATAATAAATATAATTACTTTCTTGTTATTTCGCTATTCCTAAATATTCATCTTTTGTAAGTAAATAGCATGGTTCTCCATTATAGAAATCAAACTCTTCAGGTAATCCACTAACTAAATGTTGAAATTTAAATCCAAGCTTTTGTATAACTTTATTCGAAGCTATATTTTCTGGCTTTGCTAAAGCAATAATTCTTTGAAGTCTAATTGTATTAAAGCAATAATTAATTAATGCAGTCATAGCTTCAGTAGCATACCCATTTCCCCAGTAATCTTGCCCAATCAAATAATATATCTCCTTTTCCGGATAGAAGCAATCAAGAATTCCAACTCCACACCAACCAATAAATTTACCTGTATCTTTCAAAAAGATTGCAAAAGAATATTTAAAGTCATCCTCAAAGCCAATTTTATAAGAATCAATCAGCCATTTAAATAACCCTTTATATTCTTCAAAAGACATAACCTCCATATCCAGATATTTAAATAACTCTTTATTCTGCATTAATTGAAAAGATTCTAATAAATCATTCTCAATATATGGCCTAATTACTAATCTATTTGTTTCAATTCTCATTCTTTTAATCATATTTAAAACCCCCTCTTACTATTTTTTGTTCTTCTCCTAATTTAAAAATTTATTAGCATAAGCTCACCCCTTACAAAAAATAAAAAGACTGTAATGAAATTAAATTTCATTTACAACCTTATTAAAATTATTGTTATTATTCTATGCAATATAGACAGATGAAAGCTTATTTATTGCATAAAAAAACCATACGTTAAGTATGGCATTTAATAACAAACAACTATAAAAATATGCAAATTAAAAGAATATAATTAAATTACTATATTTCTTATAATAATATAAATTTATAAAAGGTATAAACGCAAAAACTATTCCTTAACATTGTTTATCTCAAAAATGTAACCTTAATACACCTATCCATAATACAAATTTATAGGCATAATAATCAGAACTGTAGTAAATATAAACAGTAATAATAAATTGCATTCTAAATAAACTTGTATAACCAACAAGCAAAAAACATTTTTAAGATTAGTATTAAATTATATTACCTTACAACGTTTAGAATTAGTTTTTTCATACAATTATCCTCCTATAAACATGTTAAGTACATTTTACATTATTATACTTATATTGTCAATAAACTTGTATATTTAAGCTATACTAATCATATTAAATATGCATGACTATTATTTTGTACTTTTTAAATTGTTATACTTTATGGCTCATTTTTATTTCCCTCAAACTTTCCACCTTTTATTTCTTTAAATATATTGTTATTTTCATAATTTTGAGGTTTCGTCTTATTGCTAATCATTGCTTTTAATTCATATATTTCACTCATTAGCTTTATAAAATCCTCTTGGTTTAGAGGCCTTTTGTTATTTTTCAATTCATATCCAAGCTGACCACTTACTTCTATTGTTGCATATTGAACATCTTCTATTGAGGATATACCTGACTGCCTCAACCGAGTTTCAAGCCTATCAATTGACATTCTAAGCTTTTTCAAATTTTTAATATTAGGTTTACCATTTTCAATAACAATTACTGCTTTACCTGAAAACATAGTCTCTAAAAAATCTATTTTTATTTCCAAGTACTCAGTAATTATCATTAATATTGTTAATATACCAGCTGCTAGAAAGGTTACAAGAAGCCCCTTTCCAGATACAGGCTGAATGAGTAAAGATCCTAATCCTATCATTACAATAGTTTGGGAAATCGTCATTTGGGAAATGGATTTTCTTCCACCCATCCTTAAAATAAATGTGCCTACAATAAATATTAGTATTGATTGCCATATCCAATTTAAGTCCACATGCTCTCCTCCTTAAGCAAATATTAAATATTTTATATTATTTGCTAATAAGAATTTTTAATACATTGTAGTACGATTTATATTTCAAGCTGCATTTCCTTTTAGGTTTCTTTATACTTCCAACTATCTGATTTTTGTTATATATTAATTTTGTTTAATCCCATACTACTCAATTCTCAATCCCTAAATATTACTCTTTGAGGGAATAATCCGAATAATTCTATCATCACCTATATTAGGATTACCTCTTCCATCTCTATTGCTTGTTGTTAGGTAAATCGCTCCATCTTTCCCCTGAATAATCTCACGTAAGCGTCCATATCTATTCTTCAACCATGAATCTAAGCTATTTACTTTCGTTCCTTTTCCATTCAGTGGAATAGTAAGTAGTTGTTCTCCACGTAAAGTAGCAACTAGTAATTTTCCTTGCCACGGTCCTTGGTCTACAAAGGCTATACCAGAAGGTGCCCATGTCTCTTCTTCACTGTGTATTAATGGCTTTTGCACTATAATTTCCTTAGAGTTTTCATTTCCTTGAACTAGAGGCCATCCATAGTTAGCTCCTGGCTGTATAATATTTATTTCATCATGAGCAGTCTGCCCATGCTCAGATGCATACAATATATTTCTTGAATTCCAAGCTAAGCCCTGAGGATTTCTATGCCCTAAGCTATAAACAGGTGAATTTACATTTGGATTATCTTCAGGAATACTACCATCTAATTCTATTCGTAGTATTTTTCCTGCTGTACTTGTGATATTTTGTGC
>NZ_DHYX01000047.1:7590-15011 GCF_002414285.1 Clostridium sp. UBA5119
CAGAATTACCTGCATCTCCCGTTGTTATATATAATTTTCCATCTGGCCCTATCTTTATCCTACCTCCATTATGAATCCGCCCACCAGGGATTTTATCAATAAGTACTCTGTCAACAGATGCCTTGTTATTATTTTCAATCAATCTCACAACACGATTGTGAACTTGATTACCTTCTGCATATGAATGCATAACATATATATAACGGTTTTGGGAATAATTTGGATCTAATGCAATCCCCATCAATCCCCCTTCTCCTTGGCTTACAAAGGGTGCACTAAATCTAATCAGTGGCTGTGGAAGAAGTTTGCCATCTTCAATAATTCTAACTGCTCCAGACCGCTCTGTAAAATATAATTTACCTTCATTACTTATATCTATGGCCCAAGGTACATATAAATTTTCAGCAATAACTTCAACTTCATAGGGAAGTTCCCTTGAAATACCTCCTTTTGCTTTCAATCTAGATACGTTATCTCCACTCAATATCATATTAGATAAAACATTGTAAATCTTTCTTTTCATGCTGCTATCCTCCAAACTTAAATAAATCATATATCAATGCACGCTTTATTTATATTATTAAGTATTTGTGTTAATGTTCCATTTTCACATAAATAAAAAGAACTCTATTTCTAGAGTTCCTCCTTTAATCATTTCAATATGATAAATTTAAAAATTACATTGCTCTTGATGGAAATACAGCATCTATTACACCAATTACTAAAGCTGCTAATATTGCGCCTAGAAGAGATACCCTCATATTTGGGACTAAAAATTGTGCTACATATATTATTACAGCTGCAATAATAAAACCTTTTATTCCTTTTCCAAAAGGTGATGCATCAACTCCCATGAATGCTTCTACGAAATAGTCTAATGCAGTTATTACAACTGCTGCAATTAGATATGACCATAATCCATAAATACTAAATCCTGGAGTTAAAAATGATGTTATACCTAAAATAATTGCAACTAATATCAATCTTCCTGCCCATCTTAAAATACTATTTCCACTAGAACCTTCTTTTCTTACCTCATTATTATCTGGCATAAGAATTCCTCCTTTAATAGAAATTTTAATTTCTTAAAGGTATTATGCCCATAAATTCCAAAAATATAATCTCCTATATACATATTAAATTATTATACTTTTTATATTATCTATTTTCTTCAACTACCTTCTTATAGGCTTTTGTTTCTACAAAGATTTCGTCTTTTAGTGGATTAAGTTTATTTTTATAAATCTTATTAAACTGATAAATTACTAATGCTACATTTGCTATTAAAGATAATAAACTTAAAATAAAAAATGCTTTTGGATTATGTGTAGTAGCTACAGGTGCTATACGATCTGCAAAGGAAGGTACTGTCATAACAAACATAATCCATAGGGCAAGTGTCTGTGCACGATGCTGTAGCCATGCTCCTTTTTTGATAAAGAAAGCAGGTATGGTGCAAGAAAGTAACAGTGCCAAACCACAATAAAATGAATGATCTGCTATACAATTATATGTATAGGCAAAATTCCACAAATCATAAGCTATAATCCAAGGCCATATCATATCAGGCCATATCATATCCTTTGTTTTATCTTTAGAAATAAAAATACCAACCCATCCGCAAATGGCAATAATGTTTAGTAATCCAGCTATACCATTCATGATATTCCATGATCCTGACATTACCCAAAGATTGTCTACATATGCTCCGTTCCATGCACCATATGTAAAGCATTGAAAATCACGAATAGCTGCTTCGAGAATATTAATTGCCAAAATAAGTGGTGGAAAGTATAATACCCACTTCTTTTTAGCAAGTGATGGAATATAGCGAATAGCCATAAATCCAAGGCACCCTGCCAGTGCTGAGTAAGTTTTTACCCAGTTAAACCAAGTACCTGTTCCATATTCATTTCCTGGAACTGCAGTTGTTGGCCAAACAAAAATAGTTAAACCTATAGGAACAATTAAAAAAAGTATAATTCCGCCCCATTTTGTTGAACGACCAAGCTCATTAAAAGCCATTAAGGCAAAAAGAATAAAAAGCCAAATAGCCCAACCTGTAAAATTCGTTGACTCATAAAAAAAGCCCATAATATTTCCCCCTAAAAATAACATTTGACATAATTCTATTATGTCTGTTTATAACAAGCAAAGATATGTATATATTTAAAGTTTAAATATCTTTATCTGTTATCTTAGTAATTATATTACATATTGACTCTTTGGTCAAATATTTATAAAGCCCCCAAACCCCCATGAACAGCACAACTATTTAAATAGTTATATAGATATATAGTTTTATATACTCCTATCTCTCTATAGATCTAGGTTTATATTTCCCTATGATAATATAAATGCTCAACACTATTACTCATAACTATTTTCCATTTTCCTTCTAAGTACTCAATTTTATGCATTCCAGTAGTAGATGTTTTAGATAGTTTAGGTGACTTATTTGTCCATTTCATATTATTTAATATATAGTATAAAACATTTATTACTCCACCATGCGTAAGAATCATTATATTATCTTCTTCCATTCCTGTTGAAATATTGTTGCAAAGTTCTAGAAAAGTACTTTGTATTCTATTGTAAAACTCACTAGGGCTTTCGCCATTTGGATACCTCTCACTCATCTCTAGTGTATTAAAAAAGAGTCCAGGATATTTTATTAATACATCCTTGTTATCCATTCCTGCCAGAACTTCATTATTTATTTCTCTCCAATTACTACAATGCTTCACTGGTATATTTAATTTACTTCCAATCTCCCTAGCCGTTTCAACAGCTCGCCTTAAATCACTGCTTATTATTTTATTAATACTGTACTTTTCTTTATTATCACTTAGATAATTTGCTAATAATTTAGCTTGCTCTATGCCCTCATCTATTAAACCTAAATCACTCCATCCACCTCTATAATTTTCATTGTCCATTCCATGTCTAACTATATATATGCTCAATTCACCCTCACTCCTTTCTAGTAGTATAATATAAGGTATTTACCCTAAAATACTATTCATTAATCTACTATGGATCCTAATTATTACAATTACATACTTCTATAATAAATTCATAGTTACAATTTGTAAACTATTTTATTTATTGTAATATAATCCTTATCAAGTGATGTAGCAACTCCTCACTTCCTCTTTAAATTAGATGGAAGTATTAGAGATGGTATCAACTGCATAAAAATATATAAAAAAGTACCTATAAGCTAAACACTTTTTATGTATCTAGCTTATAGGTACTTTTATTCCATTAGTATTTTTTATTTTATAATGAGCTTTAAATAATATTAAATTTTACCCTTTGATTTTGTTTCTACTTTTTTTGCTGCTATTAAGAAAATTACCATTGCTACAATTGCACCTACAACTCCTATTGGATATGAAATACTTTGAGAAAGCTTAAAACCTTCTGGTGCAATTAAAATATAAGATGTACATACAGCTGTCATAAATGTAGCTGGTATAGTAGCAATCCAGTGTTTTTTACCTTTAGTAACTAAGTACATACCTGCTGTCCATAATACTATTGTAGCTAAGGTTTGGTTAGACCATCCAAAATATCTCCATATTATTCCAAAATCCATCTTAGTTAATATAAAGCCTACTACAAATAAAGGAATACTAATTATAAATCTATTTTTAATAGGTCCTTGATCAAGTTTAAATGTATCAGCTATAGTTAATCTTGCACTTCTAAATGCTGTATCACCAGAAGTTATAGGACATGCTACAACTCCAAGTATAGCTAATAAACCACCAATTCTTCCAAGTAAACTTCCGCAAATTTCATTTACTACCCAAGCTGCTGTATGACCTTCTATTGCCATAGTAGCATTTAACTCTGCTACTCCACCAAAGAAACTCATTGCTGCTGCTGCCCAAATTAAAGCAACTACGCCTTCTGCTACCATTGAACCATAGAATATTTTTCTACCTTGTTTTTCACTAGTTATACATCTTGCCATTAAAGGTGATTGTGTTGCATGGAACCCTGAAATAGCTCCGCAAGCAATAGTTATAAATAACATTGGGAATATTGGGTTTTTATCTGGGTTTGAATGCATATTAATCAAATTAGCTGGAATTACTTCTGGTATGTCAAATCCACCAAAAATTAATGCAGCACCAACACCAATGGCCATAACCAATAAACAAATTCCAAAAATAGGGTATATTTTTCCAATAAGCTTATCTATAGGAACCATTGTTGCAATTAAGTAATAAGCAAATATAATATATATTAATACTGTAATGTTTAATCCTGTTAAGCCCTTTAAGATACTTGCTGGACCAGTTACAAAAACAACTCCCACAAGAACTAAAAGTATTACAGAGAATACTCTCATAAAGTTTTTAAAACCTTTACCAAGATATTGACCTACAACTTCAGGAATGCTTGTCCCATCATGTCTTACAGAAAGCATACCAGAAAAGTAATCGTGAACCGCACCTGCAAAAATACATCCAAATACAATCCACAAAAATGCTGATGGACCCCACATTGCACCTGCAATTGCACCAAAAATAGGACCTAGACCTGCTATGTTAAGAAATTGAATTAAGAAAATTTTGTATGCAGGCATTTTAACAAAGTCTACACCATCCTCTAGCCTTACAGCAGGAGTTTTAATTTTGTCATCTGCTCCAAAAGCCTTTTCCACAATTGCACCATAAATGAAATAACCTATAATAAGAGCAATAATCGCTAAAATAAATGATACCATTTGGACCCCTCCTAATTAATTATTTGTTAACAAAATTATAATATGTTTTTTAGGAGTTTATACGATTTCATACATGAAAAAACAAAAAAAGCACATCAAGTGCTTTTANNTGCTTAAACTCACCTATATTATTTCTACTTACGGGTATATCAACCTTCTCACCTTGTAATTTTAACATAAAGGTGTTGTTAAACCACGGAACTATCTCTGTAATTTTATCAGTATTAATAATATATGACCTATGACTTCTATAAAAGAGTTCTTTGGGAAGTTTTTTATAAAATTCTGAAATGCTACAGTTTACGTTATATTCTACTCCATTAATATAAATTAAAGTTTCTCGTTCCTTTGCTTCACAATAGGAAATATCCATTATATTTTTTACAATCATCTTATTATCTTTCCAAAGGGTTATTTTATTATTTATACACTTTTTATCTGAAAGTTTATCAATTTTCTTTAATGTACTAACTATTCGTTCTTCTGAATAAGGCTTTAATATATAGTCATAGGCTTGAATTTCAAAGGCATCTACAGCATAATCTTTATGGGCAGTAATAAAAATTACAAGGGATTGTTTTGGAAAGTGATTAATAATTTTACATAATGCAATGCCATCTAGCTTTGGCATATTAATATCTAGGAAAATAATATCTGGTTTATTTTCTTCAATATATTCTAAAGCCTTAATAGAATCATCAAATTCATTCACTATTTTTATATTACTGAAATTGTTTATAAAATATTTTAGTTCTTCTCTTGAAGGAGATTCATCATCAACAATAATACAGTTCATACCATCACTCCCTTATTTTACTTACATTGAAACTGATTCTAGTACCACTTTCCAATGTTTCTATCTTTAATCCTTCACCATAAATATATTTTAATCTATTATGAACATTTGATATGCCTATTTTATTTTCTTCCATTTTATCTTCATAGACTTTTTCTATAATATCTTCTGAAATTCCAATTCCATCATCTTCAATTGTTATCATAATGTTGTCCTTGGAAACTTTTTTAACTTCAATTGTCACTGTGCCTTCACCTTTACCTTTTAAAATACCATGTTTTATGGAATTTTCAACTATTGGCTGAATTATAAGACTTGGAATCTTAACATCTAAATCATCTTCAATATTATAAGCTACATGAAGTTTCTCTCCAAATCTTGCTTTTTCTATTTCTACATATGCTTTAACCTGCTCTAGTTCCTTATAAATATCTACATGGTTTTCGCCTATATCTAAATTATACCTTAAGTAGGTAGATAAATTAATAATTAACTCTCTTGCTTTATTAGGATTAAATCTAATAAAGGAAATTATTGTATTTAGCGCGTTAAATAGAAAATGAGGATTTATCTGGGATTGCAACGCTTTTATTTCGGCCTTATTTGCCATATTTTTCAGTTCTCCAAGCTTACTTATTTCTAGCTGGGTAGAAATAATTTGGGATAAGCCTACAGCTAAATTTATATTTCTAAAGGAAATAGCATTATCAGTGCAATAATATATTTTTAATGTACCTATTACTTCATCTCCTTCTTTTAAAGGAGCAATAATTGCAGATTTTAAACTACAATTTAAATTAGGACACTCTATCTGATTTGCATTTGTTAGAGAAAGTAATTTCCCTCCTTTAATAACCTTTTTTGTAGCCTCTGTTATAATCTTCTGACCCTTTATGTGGTGGTCAGCTCCTACTCCTACGTGAGCTAATATATTTTCTTTATTTGTTATAGATACTGCATCTGCATTAATTGATTCCCTTATTATTCCGCATATCTGTTCTAAGGAATTTTCATTCATTTCTCTAAAATAAGGTAAGGTTTTATTTGCTATCTCTAAAGCAATTTGTGCTTGTTTTGCTGCAATTTCTTCCTTTTCTTTAAGTATTTTTTGAATTATCAATATTAGAATTGCAATTCCAATAGCATTAGCAAAACTCATAGGAAAATATATGCTCTTTACAATGGTTAAGGCACTGATAAATGGATGTGCCATTGTAAGTATTAAAATCATTTCTAATATTTCAATTAAAAGACCACCAAACAACCCATAAATCCACTTGTTTTTTTCATTTGATTTACTATATATTAACCCTGCAACTATTCCCGAAATTATAGTAGTTATTGTACACGGTATTGATGTAATGCCGCCTATGTCTACTAGTAATCTATGAACTCCAGCTATAATACCTGCCATTGTCCCTACAAAAGGTCCGCATAGTATTCCCCCAGTCATTACACCAATAATTCTAGTATTAGCAATGGCTCCATTAACCTCTGTCCCTGTGTAGGTTCCCAAAATTCCAAAAGCTCCAAAAATTATTGAAAGCACAATTAGATCTTTCTTTTTAAATTTATCCTTTTGTACTATTTTCTTAAAGCTTCCTAGTCTTGAAACAAAGAAAGCAATAAGGATTACATACCCTAAATTATTCGTAAGATTTCTTAGCAATTCAACCATTAAAATTAACTCCATTTCACTAAATGTCTCTTGAAAAATTTTTTTCCTGTCTTTTACTTATTATTTTTTAGTTGCTAAAAAGTATTCTATAAATAGTATATACAACATTGTAGGATATATAAAGACATTCATAACCAAAGAGTTACATTGTTTTAAAGGCTTATAAAAAAGGAACACCCTAAATGGTCAATGTCATTAAGTTAAGA
>NZ_DHYX01000033.1:0-5704 GCF_002414285.1 Clostridium sp. UBA5119
TCATTTTAACTGTTTATATTGGGTTGTGTCCATAAAAGTATACTAGCACTACTATATAACTATATAACTAGTTAACTAGTTGTTCTCCCCATGCGGTCTTCGAGATTTTTCACATTTAAGATATAAAAAATAATATAAAAATGTATAGTAAGCTTGACATCAAATGTAAAGTTTACTATACTTAAATTGTAAAGTATACTATACATTTAAATTCTAATATTTATTATAAATAATATTAATAGAACAGGATGTGATAAGTTGAAAAATAGAATCCAAGAACTACGAAAAGAAAAACGCGTTACGCAAAGTGAACTTGCTGATGCTGTAGATGTTACTAGACAAACAATTATCTCTTTAGAAAATGGGAAGTATAACGCTTCATTGGTGTTGTCCCATAAAATTGCTCAATATTTTGAAATGAATATTGAAGATATCTTTATTTTTGATTTAGAGGAGGAAAATTTATGTTATTAAAAGCCATTATATCTAATGCAACAACGGATAAGGACTATAAAAAAGTACTAAAGAAAAGAATTTCTTTACTTTACATTGTGATTATTCTAGGAGTAGCTACTCTAGCTATTAGCTTTATATTCTCTGTTGGAAAATATAATTACCTACCTGATTTTTTAAGTGGATTTTATACAGGAATTGGTGCTTCATTAATTACAATAGGTTTAATATTTATCATTAAGATAAAAAAACTTTTAAAAGATGAAAAGAAATTAAAAGAAAAAAGATTAGAAGAACAAGATGAAAGAAATCAATTGATCACACAAAAATCTTTGTACTCTGCTGCTATTATAATAAATATTCTTGCATATATCGGTTTGATGATATCTGGAATTTTTAACCTTGCTGTATTCTGGACTCTATGGACTGTCCTTATTATATTTATGGTTATATTTGTTATCTTACAAGTATACTACAGCAAAAAACTTTAGTTGAATTTTATAAGCAAAAGACCCGTGAAATTTCACGGGTCTTATTTTATCTATTTGCTTTTTCTTCTATTTTTTTAGCTAGGTCATGAGCCATTTTGTCTATCTCTTCTTGATTTTCACCTTCTAGCATTACTCTTACTAGTGGTTCTGTGCCTGAAGGTCTAATTAATACTCTACCGCAACCTGCCATTTTATCTTCCATTGCTTTTATATCTGCCATGATTTCTTCATCTTTTTCATGGATGTCCTTCATGTTGTTTGGCACCTTAGCATTTACTAATACTTGTGGTAATTCCTTCATTGTTGCTGAAAGTTCACTTAAAGGCTTTCCAGTACTCTTTACTGTCTCTGCAAGTTGAATACCTGAAACTAAACCATCTCCTGTGGTATTGAAATCTAAGAATATAACGTGACCTGATTGCTCTCCTCCAATAGAATAGCCCTCTTTAGCCATCTCTTCTAATACATATCTATCCCCAACTTTAGTACTAACAGTCTTAATTCCAGCTTCTTTTAAAGCTATGTGAAGTCCAAGGTTACTCATAACAGTTACAACAACTGTATCATGGTTTAATTTACCTATAGACTTAAGGTGTTTAGCCGCTATTACCATCATGAAATCTCCATTTACAAGATTTCCTTTTTCATCTACTGCTAAGCATCTATCTGCATCTCCATCAAAAGCTAATCCTAAGTTACATCTATTTTCAACAACAAATTTCATTAGATCCTCAGGATGAGTTGATCCACAATCCTTATTTATGTTGATTCCATCTGGATCACTATTAATGATAAAAACTTCTGCTCCTAGTTCTTTTAATGCTTTTACTGATGTTTTATAAGCTGCACCATTGGCACAGTCAACAGCAATTTTCATACCACTTAAATCGCCATCAATAGTAGATTTAGCAAATTCTACATAGTCATTTATAGCATCTTCTCCTATGTATTTTCTACCTAACATTCCTCCTGTAGGAATATGGATTCCTTCAAAATCACTTTCTATTAACTTTTGAATTTTATCCTCTAATTCATCACTTAATTTAAATCCATCTTTATTAAAAAACTTAATACCATTATATTCAACAGGATTATGTGATGCAGATATTACAACCCCTGCTTCCGCCTTATACTTTTTTGTTAAATATGCAACGGCTGGAGTTGGAACTACTCCTAAGCAAAGAGCTTCTGCTCCTACTGATAATATCCCTGCAACTAAAGCTGATTCAAGCATATCTCCAGATATTCTTGTATCCATTCCTACGATTATTCTAGGTTTGCTAGTGCACTGAGTTAAAACTAATGCTCCAGCTTTTCCAAGTTTATATGCAAGGTCTACAGTTAATTCCTTATTAGCAATTCCTCTTACTCCATCAGTTCCAAACATTCTACTCATATATAAATCTTCTCCTCTTAGTATGATTTTTTATCTTCAATAATCTTATTTTTTCTATTAAGTTTACATTACTATGTGAAATTCTCATTACAACATACAGGTTAATTATAATACAAATTATGTATCATAACAATAACAGTTTACCATTATACATTCTATACGAATAAAAGCAACACAAAAACTGTGTTGCTTTTATTATATTATTCTTATCTCATATTAACTTTCTAATACAATACCATTTGTTTTCTCTATAAGCTCTTCTACAGTACCATCACCGCTTTCATACTCCATTAATTCTTTACTTCCTTTAACAAAAACCAAAGCTATAGTGAATATAAATGATATTCCTAGAAGAAATAATACTGCTACTCTTATAGGTAAAAATTCACCTAAGACTCCACCAACTAAAGCTCCTATTGGCTGTAACCCTCCACTTATTGTACTCATTAATGCTCCAATCTTGCCTCTCTTATCTGATGGTACTACAAGCATTATTGCAGAATTAAATATAGTATTAAAGACTACATTACATAAAAAGGATATAAATGCTATAGGTATCATTACATAAAAATTTTCCACTATAAATACAAAAGGTAATGTTCCAAGACATATCAATGCACCAAATTTATAAATTTTAAATTTCTGATTCTTTTTTATATTAATTATTGATAAAAGTCCACTACCTATTAACATTCCCATAGGAATCACTGCCATAAAAAATCCGTACCTTTCTTCACCTAGGAAGGGCATAGTTTTAAAATATGGGAGTATTAATATAAATGCAGCATTAGCAAACAGATTTAGTAATGATGCAAGTAAGAATAAGTTTCTTAATGCCTTAAAGTTCCAAAGGAATCTAAATCCTTCTTTAAAATCATCTACAAAAGTAATTTTTTCATCTTTTTTCTCTCTTTTAGGTTCAGTTATAAACATCTCTGTAAAAGCTGAAATTAAATAAGATATACCATTAGCTAAAAACATGTATGGAGCACCTATAGCAATATATATAATTCCACCAACAGCACTCCCTATCATATCCATACCAGATGTTGCAAGACTTGTAACTGAATTAGCTTTTACAAATTTAGACTCATGAACTAATTCTGGTTTTATAGAACTTACTGCTGGACCAAAGAAAGCAGAACATAATCCACTAATTATCCCAACTGCAAACACCATCCATATCTGTATAAATCCAAATATACCTGCAATACCTACGAAAGTAACAACTACACCTCTTATGAAATCTGTTATAACTATAATATTTCTTCTATTCCACTTATCTACAAAAACTCCTGCAAAAGGTCCTAAAACTATTCTTGGTAGCATTGTAAGCGCACTTAGTAGCCCCATGAGTCCAGTAGATCCAGTAATATCTAGTATCCAAAAGTTTAATGCCATCATATATAATATGTCTCCAAGCATAGACACTAGTTGTCCTTGCCAAAGCAAGAAAAAATTCTTATTCCATAACCTTATATTTTCTCCATGATTTTTTAATTTATCCTCCATGATTTCCCCCTCATTGTAAAGTACATTTACTTTTAATTGCTTATATCTTTACAGATTCTTTAACTATTCCATTACCTTCTATAATAAGTTCCCCTGAATATTCAACTTTGTTAATTACTGAACCTTTTCCTATGGTAACATTTTTGCCTCTTACTATATCTACCTTAGAATTTTTAAGTAATATGTCATCTCCTTCTATACATTCACATTGAAGACTTCCTTTATTTCTAAATGAATTAGAAAATAGTGAACCTATTATTCCATTCCTTGATATACTTTCTGTTACTGCTACAAATCTTCCACCTATTTCTTTAATATTATGGTTTCCTGACATGGTAATGTATATCTCATCACCATTTATTAGTCCATTACTGTTTATATCCCCACTTATAGTTATTTTTTCTCCTTCTATGCCATCCTTTACAGTTATATCTCCAGATATGACTATATCGACTCCAGTAATTTTACCCCCACATTCTATATCTCCTGAAGCTTCTATATTATCTGCTTTCAGGTTTCCTCCCATATCCGCATCTCCACTTAAATGAAACAGACCACTGCAATATAGATTACTTTTTACATCTATATCCCCACTTATTTTAAGAGTTCCACAATCCACTCTTCCATCAACATTTACATCTCCACTTACCTTTAATTCTCCTTTTACAGATAAGTTTTCATGGATATCTACATCGCCACTAACCCTTAAAGTTCCACATTGCAGGTTACTTTTTATGTCCACATCTCCACTTACCTTAAACAAGTCTTCACAGTATACATTTCCTTTTAATTCTGCATCTCCACTAACATTGATAGTTCTGCAATTAACATCCCCTTTTATAGTTCCATCTCCGCTTATTTTTATATCTCTATAATTTCCACCTTCTGATATCCAGTCATCATTTATTTTTAAATCATTACAATTGTCGTAATTCATTTTTACACCCCATTTTTATACTATTAATTATTAACTATAGCGTTAATCTCATTTTAAGATTTTCTATAGTATTTTTAATGTTTATTTCTCCTATGATCTTGCTACCATCATCCACAATTATTTTTTCTCTGTATGCTACTACACAAATCCCGATTCCTAATCTTCTTATGATATATAGTGTTCCATCCTTTTCTTCTATATTTTTATATTCCTTATTAATAAGCTTTAGTATAACTTCTATTTCACTAATGGTTAACTTTCCTAAGTCAAATTCCCTTTGAAGAATATCCATGAGTAAGACATCTTTAAAATTGTATTCTTCCTTTTCTCTAAATATATCCTTATATATAGGAAACGTTTCTTCTCTTATAATTTCCTTTTCTATAAGATACTCTTCACTTACATCGTCTACCTTAGGTTTGTTAGTAAACATAACTGCTAAATCATCTAAAGGCATATCATCCTTAAGATCTATAATTTTATTTATTCTATTTATTATCTTTTCCCTAGGGAAAAATGTTTCTTGACCTGTATAACTTGATTTTTTTATAAACCACTCCTCTGGAATAAGTTCTTTTCTCTTCCATCTATACAGTTGTCCGTAAGATATTCCCGTCATATCTAATATTTCTTTTTTAGAAATTAACTCTTCTTCCACTTTATTTCCTCCTCTTTTTTAGTTTAGTTTTTAGCTCTATTTAAACTTTTTATCTTTAGTAATTAAAATATTATAAAATCTATAGTTTCATTTCCTCTTCAATAACAGATTCTGAATTTAGTTTTTCAAGACTCTCACTGTATTCTATTCTTTTAATCTTACACCCCTCTCCTATGGTAATCTTTCCTCCACGAACCACATCTGCTATGGTGTTTTCCAAATAAATTTCATCAGCTTCAATAGTTCTAATAGTTAAA
>NZ_DHYX01000033.1:5729-6354 GCF_002414285.1 Clostridium sp. UBA5119
TTCTTCAACCTCACAACCACCATTTAACTCTATATTTACTTCATCCCCATTTACCATTCCTAGGGTTTTTAGTACACCTTTAATATTTATAATCTCTCCCTCAATACCATGACCTACTCTAATTGAACCTAAAAGCTTAACATTAGTTGCATTTATTCTTCCTTCAATTCTTCCTGCTCCTGCCACAGTGAGCTCTTCACCTTTAAAATTACCACCTATTTTACCACTTCCACTGATGTTAAATTTCTTTGCATGAATAGAACCAAGAACAGAACCACTTCCGCTGATACTACCAGTAACGCAGTTTAAGTCTCCAGTTACCTTTCCACATCCACTAATACTAAAACCATTACTTATAACAGCACCTTCAACTTTTCCACTACCACTAATACTAAATTTTTCACAGTTTACATCTCCAACAATTTTTCCACTTCCACTGATAGATGCAATCCTATATCTTCCTCCTGCCGCACTCCCTGAACCTGTTATTTTTAAATCTCCAAACTGTTCATTACTCACCATAATTTATACCTCCATTTTATTTTCACGTAATAATGTTACATTAACTAATTACATATAGCTCTTCAATATAGTAAATAGCCATATATTCAACCATCTTTTATCA
>NZ_DHYX01000033.1:6423-22349 GCF_002414285.1 Clostridium sp. UBA5119
TCGCAAAATATATTTTGCGAAAGCCACTTTTAGCTAATAAGCTTATTTTACTACGTATGATGCTCCAATTTCTAAAGCTTTTCTATTGATTTCAAAGAATTTTTCTTTTCCGTGATCTCTTAGAGATTGAAGTAAAGTTTCCATAGAAACTATTTGTGTCTTTGCAACTAATGCTCCTAAAAGCACCATGTTTGCAATTTGTTTACTTCCAAGGCTATCAGCTTCTGTTTGAGCTGGTATTTTTATAACTTCAATATCTTCTCTTTCAACTGGTCTTTCAACTAAGTCGCTATCTAATATTAATAGTCCACCTGGTAAAATTTCTTTCTCAAACTTATCAAGGGAAGGTCTATTCATAACAACTAGTGATGTAGGGTTAGTTACTATTGGAGAACCAACAGCTTCGTCTGAAACAATAACAGAACAGTTTGCAGTACCTCCACGCATTTCTGGTCCATAAGAAGGTAACCATGAAACATTCATATTAACATCCATTCCAGCATAAGCTAAGAATTTACCCATTGATAATATTCCTTGTCCACCAAATCCAGCAAATATTATTTCTTGTGATGCCATATTATTTCCCCTCCTCAGTTGTTGTATCTTTTTTAACACCTAGAGTATAGAATGGCATCATGTTATCTCTTAACCATCCAAGTGACTCTTCAGTTGATAATCCCCAGTTAGTTGGGCATATTGATAGAACCTCAACCATTGAAAAACCTTTTCCAGCAATGGCATTTTGGAAAGCTTTCTTAATAGCAGCTTTAGCTTTATTTACATGTGGTACATTATCTACTGATACTCTTTCTACATAGCAAGCTCCATCTAATGTAGATATCATTTCAGAAACTCTTATTGGATGGCCTTGAAGTTTAACATCTCTTCCATATGGAGAAGTTTCTGTAACTTGTCCTGGTAATGTTGTTGGAGCCATTTGTCCTCCTGTCATACCATAAATACAGTTATTTACGAAGATTGTAACTATGTTCTCTCCTCTTGTAGCTGCATGTACAATTTCTGCTGTTCCTATAGCTGCTAAGTCTCCATCTCCTTGATACGTGAATACAACTTTATCAGGATTAGATCTTTTTATTCCTGTAGCTACTGCTGGTGCTCTTCCGTGTGCAGCTTCAAACATATCACATGCAAAGTAGTCATATGCCAAAACTGAACATCCAACTGGAGCTACACCGATTGTTTTATCTATAACATTTAATTCTTCAAGTACTTCCCCTACTAGTCTGTGGATTATTCCATGAGTACATCCTGGGCAGTAATGGGTAGGCACGTCTAATAATGCTTTTGTTGGTTGAAATACTATTGCCATTATTTAGCACCTCCTATGAATTTTTTAACATTTTCAAGGACTTCATTAGGGCTTGGAACCATTCCGCCTGATCTTCCAAAGAAGAATACTGGTTTTCTTCCTTCAACAGAAAGTCTAACATCTTCCACCATTTGACCACAGCTAAGCTCTATTGATGCATAACCATGCTTAGTTTTGTCCACAGTTTTTTCAAAAGCAGCTACTGGGAAAGGCCATAACGTTATTGGTCTTATTAAACCTAATTTTATTCCTTCTTTTTCAGCTAATTTTATAACAGTCTTGCATATTCTTGAAGTTGTTCCGTATGCAACCATTATTAAATCTACTTCATTTTCACAATTATATAATTCATACTTAGTTTCATTTTCTTTTATAGCTTTATATTTTGCTTGTAATTTCAAGTTATGAGCTTCAAGACCTTCAGGTTTTAAGTATAAGGAGTTTATTACATTATGGCTAGCTCTTCCGTTTAATCCATTAGCAGCCCAAGCTTTTTCTGGAAGGTTTTTTTCACTTCTTTCTTTAAACTCTACTGGCTCCATCATTTGTCCAAGCATTCCATCTCCCATAACCATAACAGGAGTTCTGTACATATCAGCTACATCGAAAGCATCTTGTACTAAATCTACCATTTCTTGAATTGAACATGGTGCATATACTGGCATATTGAAATCTCCATGGGAACCACCTTTAGTTGCTTGGAAGTAGTCTGATTGAGCTGGTTGAATTCCACCAAGGCCTGGACCACCTCTAACTATATTAATGATAACACAAGGAAGTTCTGCACCTGCTATATAAGATATTCCTTCTGCTTTTAAGCTTATTCCAGGTGAACTTGAAGATGTCATACATCTTACTCCAGTTCCTGCTGCTCCATATACCATATTTATTGCAGCAATTTCACTTTCAGCTTGTAGAAAAACTCTACCTATTTTAGGCATTTTTCTTGAAAGATATGCTGATATTTCTGTTTGTGGTGTTATAGGGTATCCGAAGAAACATTGACAACCAGCTTGGATAGCTGCTTCACCTATGGCTTCATTACCCTTCATTAAAACTTTTTCTGACATGAATCTTTCCCCCCTATTATTTCTCCACTGTAATTACAAGATCTGGACACATTTTTCCACATGATGCACAACCGATGCACTTAGGCATATTTTCTTCTGTAACAGTAGCTGGATNNATCCTTTTACATTTAGTTCCTCAGAATAAGTTATGATTTGTTTTGGACATGCAATTATACATTGTCCACATCCCTTACATCTTTCTTCCCTAAAAGTTACCTTTGCCATAATACTTACCTCCTTATATAGAAAGTTTAGAATGTTTTATTTACTATATATTGTTTATCCGATGACTACCCGTTGTAATACGTTTACATTTTATTGTCCTATATACCTAAGGATAATACAATAAATACGTTTACATATATATAATTTATCACTTTTTAGTACAAGATGTCAACTTAGCACTTGATAATTAGTGCTAAATTGAATCTTTTTTCCATGGTGGCAACATATATATGTGAATCGGGAATATCTTTCCTGAAACTTTACCTTCCACTTCATCTACAAGTTCATCAGAACACACAGTATATGCATGAGGAATATCTAACTCTTTAGAAATCTCTGCTATTTCCATATCCCCTTTAATTATATGTTCCTTTGTAGTTTCATATGATAAGTTTGTATTAGATATTAGATGAGTCACTTTTAATCTTGAAGCTCTTTCTATATCTCTAAGAAACTCTATAGTATCTTTGTCATTAGATGTAAATGGTCTATTACCATTTATCACAAAGTACATATCATAAGGTTCTTCTCTAAAATGTTTGTTATATTGACCAAGAGCTATTGCTCCTGAATCATCTCCTCCAATATCAAAAATTACCTCATAACTTTTATCATTAAATACACTTCTAACTTCTGCTGGTACTACCATAAGTTCAGCATTAACATACTCAGGATTTGAAGATATAACCTTTATATTATATTTTTCCTTAAGCTCCTGTGTAAGATCTCTAATACAAAAATATGGATTTACTATATCTAAATCTACAAGGGCTACTTTTTTCCCTTCTTTAGCTAACTTAATTGCATAATTTATTGCTATTTCTGTCTTTCCACTTCCAAAGTGACCTGTAAAAACCCTTATTCTACTCATAGCTTCACCCTATTTATATTCCTTAGCAGCTTCTTGACCTGTTAATACTCTTAGTCCACCTTCTGCTAAAGCAAGTAATTCATCTTCACCTGGATAAACAACTACTTGTGATATAAATTCTACTCTTTCTTTAATGTATTCTACTATATATTTTCCGTATGCAATTCCACCAGTTAGTATTATTGCATCAACTTGTCCTTGTAATACTGCAGCACATCTACCTATTTCTTTAGCTACTTGATATGCCATAGCATCAAATATTAATTTAGCTTCTTTGTCTCCTTCAGCTACTCTATCTCCAACAAGTTTAGCATCATTAGTTTGTAGATAACCTACTATTCCACCCTTACCGTTTATCTTTTTCTTTATTTCATCCATGGTGTATTTTCCACTAAAGCAAAGTTTAACTAAATCTCCTACTGGAAGTCCTCCACTTCTTTCAGGTGAGAATGGGCCTTCTCCATCTAGTGCATTGTTTACATCTACAACTCTTCCTTGTTTATGAGCTCCTACTGATATTCCCCCACCCATGTGAGCTACTATAAGGTTTAGCCCCTCGTAAGAAGTATTTGTTTCTTTAGCATATCTCTTTGCTACAGCCTTTTGATTTAAGGCATGGAATATACTTTTTCTATCAATTTCTGGCATACCAGATATTCTAGCCACATCTTCTAACTCATCAACTACAACTGGATCTACTATAAAAGACGGTACATTTATTTCTGTAGCTATTTCATGAGCTATTATTCCACCTAGATTAGATGCATGTTGTCCTAAAACTCCTTGTTTTAAATCCTTAATCATAGCATCATTTACACTATAAGTTCCACCTTCGATAGGTTTTAAGAGTCCACCTCTACCTACTACTCCTGATAATTCTTTTATGTCGAAGCCTTTTTCTTTTAGTACTTGTAATATTACTTCTTTTCTAAATTCTAATTGGTCATATATTTCTTTGTATTTACCTATTTCTTCTGCTGAATGTCTTAAAGTTTCAACTAATATAGGATTTTCATCATCATATACACCTATCTTTGTTGATGTTGAACCTGGATTTATTATCAATTGTTTATGTCCCATTTTCTTCCTCCTTATTATCTTCCTGCTACTAATGATGCAAGGGCAATAGAATTCATTTTTGTCTCTGGTGAATCTGCTCTTGATGTTACTATAACNNGGTGCTGCTGCTCCCATTAATAATCCACCATTCTTAGACTCTGTAGTATATGTTAAGCATTTATAAACAGCATTTCCTGCTTCTATATTTGCCATTAATAATATATCAGCCTCTCCTGCTACTGGACCTGATATTTTTTTATGTGCTGCTGCTTCTTTTGAAAGTGCATTGTCAAGAGCTAATGGTCCATCAATTATACAACCTTTAATTTGACCTCTCTCATTCATTTTGGAAAGGTTTGCAGCATCCAGTGTAGCTGGCATACTAGGGTTTACAACCTCAACTGCACAAATTGGTGCTACCTTTGGCATGTTATTCTCAAGAGCATGAGCTACTTGAACTGCATTTTTTATAATATCTATCTTTTCTTTAAGCTCTGGATACATATTAAAAGCAGCATCTGTTACGAATAATAATCTATCATAGCCAGGAACTTCGAATATTGCAATATGTGACATCTGTTTTCCTGTTCTAAGCCCTACTTCTTTATTAAGTACTGCTCTTAAGAAAGTAGCTGTATCAACTAAACCCTTCATCATCATATCTGCTCTACCTGAAGATACAAGTTTAACAGTTTCTATAGATGCCTTGTTTACATCTTTCTCATCTATAATTTCATACTCATCTATGTTCATTCCAATTGTTTCTGCAATTTTTATTATTTCTTCCTTATCTCCAACTAAGATTGCATCTGCAATGCCATTTTTTTTAGCATCTCTTATAGCTTCAAGTACTGGTTCATCTTGTGCTACTGCTACTGCTACTTTCTTCATTGATTGAGATTTAACCTTAGAAATTACCTCATCAAATGTTTTAATCATTATAATTCCCCCCAAATGTTAATCAAATTTAACTTCATCGTCATATACCTTTGGTGTTTCTTCACCATTTAATACCCTTAATGCTCCTTCTGCAAGGGCTAACATTTCATTTTCACCTGGTACAATTTCTACAGGTGCAATAAATTTTACATCTTCAGTAATCCAGTTAGTAACTCTTTTATTATAAGCTATTCCACCAGTTAAAATTATAGCATCAATGTTACCACATAGTTCAGTAGCCATTCCACCTATTTCTTTACTAAGTTGATATGCCATAGCTCTTAATATTAATTCTGCCTTTTTATCACCTTCATCGATACGTCTATCAACTTCTCTTCCGTCATTAGTTCCAAGATAAGCTACTAATCCACCTTCTCTTGTAATTTTGTTTTTTAATTCTTGCATTGTATACTTATTGCTAAAGGCAAGATTCACTAAATCTCCTACTGGAAGACCTCCTGTTCTTTCTGGTGAGAAAGGTCCATCTTCATTTGCATTGTTGCAATCAATTATTCTGCCACCTCTTACTGGCGATACAGTTATTCCTCCACCTATATGTGCTACTACGAAATTACTTTTCTCAAAATCTAAGTTTTTATCAGCACATACTTTTCTTACTACAGCTTTAATGTTTAAAGCATGCACAAGAGAACGCCTAGATATATCTTCCATACCTGATATTCTTGTTATTTCGTCAACTTCATCAACAGCAACAGGATCTACTATATAAGATGGTATTCCTGCTTTCTCTGCAATTTCAAAGGCAATAACTCCACCTAAATTTGAAGCATGCTGTCCTTGAAACCCAACAATAAGGTCGTCTAACATCTTGTAAGTTATCTTATAAGTTCCTCCTGGCATAGGTCTTAAAAGTCCACCTCTACCTACTATAGCATCGAACTTTTCAAGTGAATAATCGTTTTCATTAAGCCAATTATATATGACTTCCGTTCTCATGTCCTTTTGTTGACATATATGAGAATACTTTTTCACTTCTTCTGCACTGTGAGATAAACTAGCTGAGGCTATACATTCCTCCCCCAAAAATACAGCTATTTTCGTAGATGTCGATCCTGGATTAATCACTAATACTTGCTTATCTTCCCTCATCACTATACCTCCACATAAATATTTATATTAGCTTTAATATTTTTGCGTTAGATTCAGAAGTATATAAAATTTACATATTTCTAAATCTTAGCAAAATTTATCCTAAAGGATAATAATCTCTAATGAGCAAAGGCTCTAAGAAATCTGTTTATCCTAAATCCTATCTTCACTTCTTGCTGCAAACGCATATCCCCGTAAAAGAAAAGAAGAATGGATAAAATAATCTTCTTAAATATTATATTATCAATGGACAATATAAATATCAAGTTTCTATTTGTTTTATTTTGGTGAATATTCTCTGATAATCTGTTCTGCCACTCTAAGTCCATCTACTGCTGCTGACACAATTCCACCTGCATATCCTGCACCTTCACCCGTTGGATACAACCCTCTAACATTAACACTTTCATAATTTTCATTTCTATTTATTTTTACAGGGGCAGAAGTCCTTGTTTCCATACCTGTTAATATTGCATCTTCTCCTGCATATCCTGGTATTTTCCTATCAAATACAGGTAATGCTTCTTTTATAGCATCTACAACAAAATTTGGTGCACAGCTTTTTAAATCTACAAATTCAGTTCCCGGAGTATATGTTGGTTTCACCTTTCCAAAATTCTTTGATACTTTGTCATTTAAAAAATCTTTTACAAGCTGAACAGGGGCATTATAATTTCTTCCTCCAACTTCATAAGCTAAAGCTTCATAACGTCTTTGAAAAGCAATTCCCCCTAATGGAGTATTCCCGTCAAAATCACTAGGGGCTACTGATACTACTAAAGCAGAATTAGCATTTATCCCATCTCTCTTATAATTGCTCATACCATTTACTACTACAGTATTTTCTTCTGATGCTGAAGCTACTACCTGACCACCTGGACACATACAAAAACTGTATATAGATCTAGATAATTTATTACTAGTATAGGTTAGTTTATAATCTGCAGCTCTTAGTTTTGGATGAGTTGCATATTTACCATATTGATTTTCATCTATCATATGCTGTAAATGTTCAACTCTAAAACCAATGGCAAAAGGTTTTGGAGATATAGAAACACCTTTAGAAAATAGCATTTCATAAGTATCTCTAGCACTATGACCTGTAGCAAGTATAAGATTATCACAAGGTATATGTTCACCTTCTACTACTATCTCAGAAATTTTACCATTTCTTATTGATATATCTTCAAGCTTAGATGAAAATCTTACTTCTCCACCATATTCCTTAATTTTTCCTCTTATATTTTTCACTACATTTTTTAATATATCTGTTCCGATATGAGGCTTTCCCATATATGTAATTTCTTCTGGTGCACCTGCTAAAACAAGTTTTTCTAGAACATATCCACATCTATGATCTTTAATTCTAGTTGTTAGCTTTCCATCTGAAAAAGTACCAGCTCCACCTTCTCCAAATTGAACATTACTTTCTGTATTAAGTATCCTATTATTCCAAAAGCCATCTATAGTTCTAGTTCTACTGTCTACATCTTCACCTCTCTCAATTATAAGAGGGTGATATCCCTTTTCAGCTAAAAGAAGTCCTGCAAATAGCCCTGCTGGTCCCATTCCTACTACTATAGGTCTACTCTCTAGCTTCTTTGTTCCAATTTCAAAATCAGCTTTATAATTATCTCCCCCTAATCTAACATCATTACTATTTACTCTAGCTATTACTTTGGCTTCATTATCACATTCAATTTCTACAGCATAATTTATTTTTATTTCTGATTTTTTTCTAGCATCTATAGATTCCTTAGTAATTTTAAAGGATTTAAAATCACTTTCTTTTATTCTAAGTTTATTAGCCACCTTTGATTTTAAGTTGGCTAAACTATCTTCCCTTATTCCTAAAACTAAATTATTTATCTTAACCGTCATTATTACCCGTCTCCTCTGTTTTGGCTTTTATGGTTATAGTTATATTTTCAGGTGTTTGGCTCTTAACTTGTACTGTATTTGGTACTCCTGCTAATTGTATCTTAACTTCATGGGAGCCTTCTGTTAAACTTTTCAAATCTACTGTAGCCTTAAGTTTGTCTTCACTGATTTTACTTAGTTCACTCTCTTCTCCTGTAATAACTAACTTTAATGTTGGAGTTGAATTTTCTAGTATAAGTTTTTCTCCCAAATTAGTATAGTTTATCGGTATATTTAAAGCCTTTTCACTAATTTTTTTAACTGTAATTTTGACTTTTACAGTTTTCTCACTATTTACACTGTGTACACCTTCCGGCATTATTAGATTTGCATCTACCGTAGTGCTTTCAGTTATATTACTAATATTTATAGGTGCTGTATTAATGCTTTTTATGTTATCTATTACTTCACTTGCACCAGCTACCTCTATACTCTTTGGTGCTGCTTCCATACTTACTATAGTTACGCCTGGTACTGCTGTTCCAGTAGTCTGTACATTTATCCCCAAATATTTTCCTTTTTTCACCTGGATTTTTACCTGTACATATTCTGGATATACAGATAGTCCAGTAACTTCCCTTTCATCTGAATCTACTAAAGTAACCTTGCAGCTTTTATCTATATCAGAACTTACATTAGTTATATCTACTTGGGCTACTGCTCCTACTACTTGATCTAAATATCTTTGTGGTCCTGAAATTTTTACAGAATTAGGTGATATTACAGAATCATCATTATAATATCCTTTCGCTACTTCACCTACAATCCCAGATGTTACATTTACATATTTATCTGCTAAAGTATCCACATCTACTTTCATTAGAAGACCATCAGAGTTTACAACAGAAACTCCAGGAATTGCTTCTTTTACTTTAACTTGAACTTTATTTTCTCCCGGGGTTAGTGCATACCCTTGAAGGTCTGCTACTAGAGTGAACTCTTTTTTATCTAAATCTTTAATTGTAGATGCCGGAGCCTTTACTGTTAAATTTATATAAAAATCTTGATTTGGTATTAGTACTAAATCTCTATCTGCAAGAGTATCTTCATTTAGTATCTTTACTGGTACATATTTTATTACACTAGTAGTGACAGGGTCTTCGCTACTACGAATATACATCCACAATACTAGTGCTGCTATTACACAACAAATTCTTATTATGATGTCTTGTCTTTTTTGCTTATCCATAGCTTTACCCTCTCTTTAAATGATTCTTTTCTATTTTGTCTACTCTTCATTATTTTAAGTAGTACATTTCTTAGTTTATCTTTATCGTAATTTCTAAGTAATCTTCCATTTATAGCTAAAGAAATTACCCCCGTTTCTTCTGAAACTATAATAGTTATACAGTCTGCTACCTCTGTAACTCCTATTCCAGCCCTGTGCCTTGTGCCTAACTGTTTATTTAACTTATCATCATTGGTAAGGGGTAAAAAACAACCTGATGCTACAACCTTATCATTCCTTATGATAGTGGCACCATCGTGAAGTGGAGTATTTACAACAAAAATATTTTGTAGCAATGCTGAAGATACATCACCATTTATTTTAGTTCCCGTGTTTATAATATCTCCAAGACCAGTCTTTTGTTCTATTATTATAAGTGCTCCAACTCTATCTTCAGCCAATACTTCCACAGCATCTACTATTTCATTAACCACACTCTTCATAACTTCTTCATCTTCATAAATTATTTTATCTACAAAAGAAGTTCTTCCAATATGTTCTAAAGCCTTTCTAATTTCAGGCTGAAAGATAATTATAATAGAAATAACACTAATTGTTAAAGTATTCTCTAATATCCAATTTAGGGTTGTTAAGTTTAAAACATCACTTACTGGTATTAATAAAAATATAAGTACAATTCCTTTTAATAATTGTTCTGCTCTTGTCTCTTTTATTAGTGTATAACCTTTATAAAATATAAAAGAAACTACAATAATGTCAATTAGAGAAAATATAGTCATTCCCTTAAAAATATTTATGAGTGCATTAAAGCTTTCCATATAGTCACCACCTAACGATAATACTATTTTAATTATACACCAATACTTCTATTTGTAATATAAATTTTAATTTTTAGAACAAAAATATTTTAATTAAATAAATGTTAATAACCACGAATATTTTAGTTTTAACTTTAATATAAAGAATTATAATATATTTTTTGCAAATACAAAGGGGGATGCTGTAAGTGAGTGAAAAAAAATTTAAAATAGACAACATAGTAATGAAATATTTATGTTTTTTTATTATAGGTATAATTTTGTTTTTTATGAGTTATGGTTTTTTCAGTAAGTTTTCTTTTAATAAAGAAGAAAGATATATTTCTAACACTATGAAATCTATATGGAAGGTTAATAATAGCTGTAAAACCCTAATAGATAATAATATAGATGTTGAAAAAGCTCTTAGTGTTTTACCCCAAATAAAAGCTGACTTGATAGATATATCTATAGATTTAAATTCAAACCCTTCTGCTAAAGAAGTAATTTCACCAGAAAACTATAAAAATTTATCTAAGGGCCTAAATGAAAATATTCTCATTATAGAGCAACTTGAAGCAATGCTGAAAAATCCTAACGGAAGTGATATTCAGCTAGCAGCTAATAATTTAAAAGCCTTCAGAGATGCTACAGAGACCTATTATGACTTAATCAATCTAAAAAAAGATTATAATTATGATTTAGGTATTCCTATGTATTCAGTAATTGATTCAACTATAGACTATTGTATATCTTCTAATAATTTAAAGAAAATATCTGATTTAAAATCAGCAGATATTACTAAATTTATTCATACTTTAAGAGAGTTAGTTATATCCCTAGATAGCTTAAAATATAACTTCTATGAAGATGTATTAAAATGTCGTAGTGGCAATATGACCTATGAACTTTTAATTTCTAATATAGATGATACTTCTGAAAAATTAGCTTCAGTACAAAATGTTTTATCTCAAATGTCCATACCTGATGATTTTTCATCACTATATAAAGATTTTACGGAAGTTGTATCCTCATATAATGATTACTTATATGAAATCAAATATGCTATTTTAACTGAAAAAGTTCGTAGAGATAGTAAGGATGTAAAGGAAGATTTTATGGACTCACTTTATGTTTTAAGTAATGAAACCTATGATAAAATAGAAAAAATGTATAAAAATTTTACTAAGGAGTATAATAACCTAAATAGCAATTACTGAAAAAGGAGATGAATTATATGAAAAAATTCATTTTGATTCTTTTACTTTTCTGTAACATCATTATTATATCTCCATATCACATAGATACCCTTAATAGAGTTAATCCTACTAGAATAGAAGTCTAATAACTTTAAAATAAAAATAGAGAGAATGGAGCTATAAAGTAGTCCATTCTCTCTATTTATGATATAAATATAAGTCTTATTTTAATATAGCCTTTATTCTGCTATTGTTATATTCTGATTTGCTAAATCTATTAGTAAGAATTTCAGCATATTTTTTTGACTTTTCTTTATCTATTCCCTCATTATTTATTGCTAGAGAGTAAAGACATTGTTCTATATATGAACCATTCTTTTCATACTTATCTACATATATCTCATAATACTTATTTGCATTTTCTATATCTTCTAAACCTTCATAGGAACTGGCCATCATAAATAGTATATGTTCATTTAGATATATACCCTCACTATATTTATAAACTAAGGTTAAGTTCTTTATTGCATTATCATACTTCTTATCTGCAATATAACTAACTCCTTTTTCATATAAGGACAATACTCCTTTTTCCTTTATTAAAGTTACTGCATTTTGAGCTATGTTCCTATCATTTATACTTAAACCTTCTATATCATATTTTTCTATGTATTTAATAATGTTTTCATAGTCTTTCGCCTTTACGTAGGATTTTAATGTACTTACATTAAAACTTTCATTTTCAATATTAGAACTCTCATTTTTTTCTATTTCTTTTTTAGTTTCATCACTTTCTGATTCTTTATGAGAATTCCCCTCTATTTTTTCACTATTTCCTTGGAAATTGTCTAAATTTGTTTTATCCTTATTAATTGCTTCATTCTTTTTTTCTTGTTTAATTTGTAACCATTGATTAGTTTTGTTGTATCCTTTAAATATTCCAATGCCTATTAATAATACAATACACACTGCAAATACACTTGTTCCTAATACCACCATAAACTTCTTAAATTTTACTCTAGTCTCTTTGGGTATAAAATTTAATTCTATTAACTGCTTTTTTAAGCTTAAAGCTTCTAGATTATATTTATCAATAGTTAATACATCTTCTATATATTTAACAGCTTTATTATGCTGACCTAATTGCATATGGCACTTAGCTATGTATTTCCAAAGATTTATACTGTTAAAATGGGAACTTTCACACTTTAGAAAACACCTCAAAGCATCTTTTACCTTAAATTCATTAAATAGATGTACCCCTTGACTAAATATGTATACATCTCCTTCATCATGTCTAGAATCATCTAAATACTTTTTAGATACCATATCTCCATTTAATTTATAGCTTAGCTTCCAAAAAGTCTTTGCTTCTTCTAATTGTCCACGAATATAATATATTAGTCCTTTTAAATTCAATGTAGGAGAATGACTTCTATCTTTGTTTAATACCTTATTACAATAATTTAATGCTTTATCTAATCTTCCATCACAATAAAAGTCCATTGCCTTTTTATAAGTCTTATTTATATTAACCATCACTTCACCACTTATATTTTATTTTATAACTTATTATATAACTTATAGTATCTATTACTATATATCTTTTTACAACTAATTTTATCATGTTATTAGTTTTATTATCAATAACTATGAATAAGAAAAAAGGTATTGCAACCTTTAGTTGCAATACACTATCTTATTCTACTTCTATTACATCTCCAAGAATATAATTATCAAAAGTTTTAGATTTATCTTCTTTATCATTCATCATGTCATCTAAATAAAGAACATATTTTAATATTAAGCTATCATCTTTTCTTGTTATAGATACAAATCGTTCTTTATCCTTAGCCGTAGCTATAAGCATTTGTTCACCTGTGGTTACGTCTAAGATTATAATACGTTCACCATTAACTAATGTTCCATATCCTAAACCATGAACTATCATAAGATGAGTATCATCATACCAACTTATTGATAGTGGTGATTGCTGACTTTCTTTCTCTGTTGCAGTATACTCATACATCTTATTTGTGGACGTATCTTTTACATAAAGTATACCTATTCCCTCTTCTATAGCCTTTTCTCCTTTACCTTCTATACTGGCTTCATATTTACCATCTTCCGTAGCTATAAATGATGTATTAAATGTCAACTCCTTAGACATAGTCACTTCTGCTTTACTATATAAGTCAACAATATTCACATTTGCTGATTTCTTTATATCATCACTAGTCTTTTCTTCATTTGATGATGTCTCTGGAACACTTTCTATAGGTTCATTACTGTTGTTTTCTTCTGCCATTTCAGATTTAACTATATTTTCTTGCTTAGTAGAATGCTCTTCCTTTCTTGATGAAGCTGCTGAAAATATTTCTTTACCATCCATTAATTTCATAGCTACAGGAGTAACTATAACCCCTAATAAAAATGTAGCTGCAATAGCTAATGCTCCTTTGTATTTTCTTTTCATTCCTCTTCTCCCCCTTGTATATTTATTTTTATCTATACTCTCCATTATTTTTTCTGTAGAGTTTTTAAAGTTAATATTTTCATAAGAAAAGGCTTCTTTAAAAGTTTTATATTCTAAAACTCCTTTGCCATAATCATCTTTACAACTTTGGCAGGTTAAAAGGTGACTCCTCATTTCTTCATCTGCTTCAGCTGACAAATTTTCTTCAATATATTCTGTTAACTTATCTTTGAACTGACTACATTTCATTGTGACTCCTCCTAACCTTACTTGCAAAAGACTTTAAATCCATCTCTTACTTTATAGTATCTCCTTTTCACAGTAGTTTCTGTAATATCTAGAATTTCACCTATATCTCTAAAAGTTAAATTCTGAGAATACCTTAAATTTAATATTTGCTTATCAACTTCATCTATAGTTTTTATATATTTATTTACATTTTCTTTTACTTCTAAATATTCTAAAGATTCTTCCGGCCCCATTTCAGAAGATGATACATTATAGGCTTCATCAATATCACTTTCATAAACCTTTCTATATTTCCTCATATAATCTATGGTTTTATTTTTTGCAATTTGCAAAACCCAATTTATAAAACTATATTTATTATTATACATATCTAATTTATTATATACAGTTATAAATACCTCTTGAGTAATATCCTCACTTGCTTCCTTCTGTTTTATCATTCCATAAATAAATCTAAGTATATTAAGCTGATATCTCTCAACTATAACTTGAAAACTATCTACGTCTCCCTTTAATACATTTCTTACAAGAATGGCATCTTCTACAGGAGCTCTTCCTTGCGATTCCTTCATCTTCTTCCCTCTCTTTATATAAATAATACGATATTAATTTAATAAAGTTTACTTTATTAATAAATTGACTAAAAATTTTACTATAATATTAGGACAGACAAATTAATATAATAAATAACATACTTATTATTATAATTCCTGCTATTAATGTGGTATTATAGGCATACTTGCCTCCATTATATTCTCTTTTTCATACATTCTTAAAAGGATCTTTTAACTTAGACATTGAAAAACCTCCTAAGTAAATAATTTACGCTCTCCTTATATGTTATCATAGTAGGACTGTAAATAAAATCTTTATTCCTACTTTGTATTGTAATATAAATGCTAATTATAATATAAATGCTAATTGCAATATAAAATAAAAAGTCTTCATTAATAATTTATAATGAAAACTTTACTATATAACTTATATTATAAATTTAGATATAATTACTTTTAATCCCTTAGCACTTTCTTCATTTCGCAACATCTGACTTTCGATCTCTCCAATATTAATGTATAAACAACTGGTCTTTTCTACAACTTCAACTATACCTGTTGCTCCTTTATTTACTGTATCACTTATATTTACCATGGAACTTGTTATAGTAGATACAACACCCTTTAATTCTTTTGCTATGTGATTAAATTTTTCTATTAACTCATTAATAATTATAGAATCTCTATTGTATTGTTCCCCCATGATGTACATTTTTTTATAGTCTTTAATTATTATATCATCTATAAATTTTAAAATCTTATTGGAGCTTATAGATAGAGTATCTACAGATTCCTTAACATTTTTAATTACCTGTTGCATATTTTCTACCGTAACTCTTGAATGTTCCGCTAAATTTCTAACTTCATTTGCAACCACAGTAAAGCCTTTACCGTACTCACCTGCTCTAGCTGCTTCTATAGATGCATTTAAAGCTAGT
>NZ_DHYX01000100.1:0-23592 GCF_002414285.1 Clostridium sp. UBA5119
GTTAGAATATGGATTTGTACCTAATAATTCATCAACAAATGAATATACACTAGACAGAATTAAGTATAGGGACATTAAAAGGCTGGTAGTGAATACTTACCATGAGCGGTTGGAGATATATGGGGATATGAAGCTTACAGTATATTCAAACTATGAAGAGAATCAGATTCTATATATTGAAAATCATAAAGACGATAAAAGAAGATTTTACCTTTATTATGAAAATAATGAAGATTTCATAAGAACTTTAGAAGAAAATNNTAAGGTACAAGTTATAAATAAGCAGGAAGAGTAAAATATAAAAACATATAATTATTAGGGACAAGGTAGATAATTATTTATAGTATAGTAGATTGGAAATTTGATTAAATAAGTATTTAAGATAATAGGATATATTATTTTGAAATAAAGAAAGGATAATTAAGGTATATTTATGGAAGAAACAGTTGAAAAAGTGTATAATTTTAGAAGTAAAATATATGTTACTTTTAAAAAAGGAAAGCTAAAAAGATTTTTCTTAAAGTTTGGGATAGTAGCTACTATTATATTATCTATTAGTATGCTTATAGATGGGAAGTCTTTGTTGAGGGCAGGTGGGCAAAGTGCACTTTTTTTAGGGGCACTTATACCAGCTTTACATACCTCAAAGGGGAAATTTAAGCTTTTACCTGGTAAAATTAAAGTTTATGAAGATAAGCTTATAATATTGTATGAGAGTATTGATAGAGAAGATGAAAAAGGGGGAAGAGAAGAAAAGTACATCATACCATATAGTGATATACAATTAATTCAGATAGATAGAAATAAAGAGTGCTTATCTATAATAAGTCATCCATTTGTTGAGATAACTTATAGTGATAATAAAAAAGAAGAATACAATTTTAAAGAGTTAAACAAACAATATACTAATGATATATATATGACAGAAGTAGTTACACACAAGTTTATTAATGAAGTTAAAAATTTTTCAGATATACAGATTAATGAAGTAAGATAGGAAGCATTTGGAGGTAATTATGAGAGAAGATGAATTAAGAGATGATGTTGAGTATTCAATTGCTTATGAATATAATCAACAAGGACAAGCATTATTAGGAGTAGAGAAATATGATGAAGCAATAGAGTATTTCAAGAAAGCTGAGAAAGAAGATCCTATGTTAATTGATACATATTTTAACTTAGGAAATGCCTTTGCTATTATGGAAAATTACGATGAGGCAGAGGAATATTTTAAGAAAACTTTACTAATAGATAAGACAAATCCTTTATCATATTTTAACTTAGGTAATATTAGCTTTATGCAAAATGATATTTCTAAAGGAATAGAATATTATAATAAAGCTGCATCTTATGGATATGAAGATGGAGAGATGTATCATAACTTAGGACTTGTATATGAAGAGATGGGAAATTATACACTAGCTATAAGAAACTATACAAAAGCTATTGCTAAAGATCCTCTTAGACCTGATTTTAGACTAAGAAAAGCAGCTATATATATTGCTACAAATAGTTATGAAGAAGCTTTAGAAACTTTAGAAGAGCTAAATGAATTATTCCCAGATATTTTTGAAGGATATCATTTAAGGTTTGAAATATATTGTGTTCAAGAGAAATATGATGAGGCTGAAAAGATTATTAATCATGCAAAGGAGCTATTTCCAGAGGATGTTTCAATCTTATATGATAAAGTAAGGTTATTTAATATTAAAGGCGAGTATGATAAAGCTTTACAAATGATTGATGATGCACAGGAAATGGAAGATTATGAATATGAAAAGAGAAATTTAGTATTTGAAAAAGCAAAAATTTACGCTCAAAAGGAAGACGTACAAGCTACTATTCAATTATTAGAGAGCATGAAGGAACTAGAAGCTGGAGAATACGACTATGAGGCTAGATATTTTCTTATGAATGCTTATTTAAGTTCAGGAAACTATGAAAAGGTATTAGAAAATGCAGAGGTATTAGCTAGTAATGGTCAAGAGTCTCAATATGGTAGAACTGGAATTTATTATAAACCATTTAGTCTAAAAATGCTAAATAGATTAGATGAAGCAGAAAAATTTTATAAAGAAGCTAAAAGAATATTAAGATTAATAACAATTAAAGAGCCAGGAAATATAGAAGCATATTTATTTAGGGTATTATGCTATAAAGATACAGGAGATTTTGAAAAAGCAATTGAATTAATAGATTATGTATTAAATTTAGATGATAATGCAGAGGCATATCTAATAAGAAGTACTATTTATAAAGAACAAGGTGAAATGGTAAAGGCANNAAAGAGGATTACGAAAAGGCTAAAAAGATAAGACCACTTCTTGATGTTGGAGAAATAATTTAAGGAGATGAAATTTTATGGCTGATTTTGAGGTAGATATAGAAGCATTTAGAAATGCAATCGAAAAGTACAAACAAGCAATTACTAGTATGAATAACACAAAGAAAAAATTAAGTTCTTCAGTAACCATATTAAAAAATGGTGGGTGGAAATCAGATGCTGGGAATAAGTTCTTTGAACTTTATGAAAAAGATTGGGGAGGAACAATTGAACAATATACTAAAGTTATTGGATTTTTGTGTGACTTATTAAAGGAAGCAGAAACTCAATATGGGACAGTTGTAGATGAAAGTAAAAAATTAAAATTTTAATGCTATAACCTCAAGCAAATAGCTTGGGTTAAAATAAATATTTTTAAATACTTAGGAGGTATTAATTATGGCACAAATTAGAATTACACCAGACGAATTAAAACAGGGATCAGCTTTCTTGGTGAACAAGATGAACACAATAGTTAGTGAGGTGAGCGCAATTGAATCTAGAGTAAATGCAATTGCAGGTGAATGGGAAGGAGCTGCACAAGGAGCTTTTGTTAATGCATTTCATGAAATGTTACCAATGTTAAAAGAAAAATTCCCAGAAATAGTACAAGGAATAGCTGACCAATTACAAGGTGCTGCTGAAACATTAGAACAAGCAGATTCTGACATAGCAACAGCTTTCGGAAAGTAAAAAGGAAGAAAAGAACATTTCAATTGAAAAGAAATGTTCTTTTCAATTTTAAATAAGAGGTTGATAATATGAGATTTTTAGTAGGATATTGTACTGATAATGGTATAAAAAAAGATATTAATGAAGATTCGTTACTTATAAAAACTGCAACTAGCCCCTTTGGTAGAATTGGTTTATTTATAGTTTGTGATGGTATGGGTGGATTTGAAAAGGGTGAACTTGCAAGTGCTACTATAATTAGAGACATGAATAGATGGTTTAATGAGGAATTACCACATATAAATTTTAATAAAGTGTATGCAGAGGATATTTATAACCTTATTAATGAAAAAATATTAAAATTAAATGAGAAGATATTAGCTTATGGATTAAGAATGAATGAAAGATTAGGAACTACATTAACTATGTTTCTAACTATAAATAATAAATATTATATTTTTCAAATTGGAGATAGTAGAGTTTATAAAATTGAGGATAGCATTGAACAGTTAACTATGGATCAAACACTAGTCCAAAGAGAGATTGAGCGAGGAAATATAACAAAAGAAGAAGGTAGACGCCATCCAAATAGAAATATTTTACTACAATGTGTGGGTGCTAAAAAGGAAATTAATGTTGACATGGTCATAGGTGAAATAAAGGAAAATCAAATATATGTGATATGTTCAGATGGGTTTTATGGAAAACTCAGAGAGAGAGAAATTTATGATGCTTTAAAAGTAGAGAATATAAATACTAAAGATGATTTAAACAATAGGGCTAAGGAGCTAGTAGAAATAGCTAAATCAAGAAAAGAGGCAGATAATATTACAACAATAATCATAAAGGCTTTAGAATAGGAGGTGTTAAAAATGATAAATAAGGGAACTATTGTGGATCATAGATATGAGATACTTAGAGAGATTGATAGGGGAGGCATGAGTATAATATATCTTGCTCATGATAATAGATTAAGAAAACAGGTTGTACTTAAAGATATTAGAAAGGAAAATAAAATAAACAATGAAATACTATTGAAATGTTTAAAAGCAGAAGCGGACTTACTAATATCTTTTGATCATCCTAATTTGCCTAAAATATATGATATCATAGAGGGAAATGGACATATATATGTTGTTATGGATTATATTGAAGGTGAATCCCTGAAAAAGAAATTTGATCGTGAGGGAAAATGTTCAGTAGAAGAGGTAGTTAATTGGGGAAAGCAATTAGCTGATATATTGGAATATCTTCACACTAGAAAACCATATCCAATCATATATAGTGACATGAAACCACATAACATCATGTTAACACCAGAAGGAAAGATAAAGTTAATAGATTTTGGAATATCCGTGACATCAGAAACAAAAAAAAATGCACCTAACTTTGGTACAGAAGCTTATGCTGCTCCAGAGCAATTAAGTAATAGACAGACGGATAGGAGAACTGATATATATAGTTTAGGAGTTACACTGTATCAATTAGTTACTGGGTTAAATTTTAAAGAAAATACTAAATTAAGATCTATACGACAAATGGACACTTCTCTTCCAGAGGGATTAGAATATATTATAGAGAAATGTTTAAAGGAAAATCCAGAAGAAAGATATCAAACTTGTAATGAATTACTATATGATTTAGAAAATGTTGATAAATTGACTAAAGGATATAAAAGAAAGCTCATAGGAAAGATATCTTTATTCTCACTTAGTTTAGTAATGTTTATTATATCGTTAATTGTAACTTTAATATTTTTTGAGAATATTAAAACAATTAAAGGTGGAGGAGTATTATTTTCTTTAGGTATTTTATGTACAATAGCAGTATTTAGTGTTATTATAATAATATTTTTGAAATATAAAATTGGAAAGATACTCTATGATATAACGGGTTTAGGATTAAAAAAATCTATAAAAAATAGAGATAAAAATAATTTAGATAGAATAAACTTAGAAAATCAGAGTAGTGAAGGAAGAAGAGAAATTCAAATAAAAATAAGAAAAGATATGACTGATTTTTTGGAGGTTGGGGAAATCGTGCTACTTGATTCTAATAAGGATGAATGCAATTTGGATGAGAAAGTGGATTTTCTAGATAGTGAAGAAACAACTCTTCTTGATGATGAAGAAACAACCTTATTTTATAATGACGATACTGGTATTTTTGATGAGTATAAAAGTGTTTCAATAGAGGATATTAATAGTGGATTTTCAAGTACTTTTATTAATGAATTGGACATTTGTATAACTCATATTGATGCTGAAATTTAGCAGAAAGAAGTAAAGTAATGGAGGGATATAATGAAGGCTTTAATGGATTTACATACCCATACTATTTCTAGTGGGCATGCTTATAGTACTTTAAAGGAAAATATTGAGGAAGCTAGAGATAAGGGGCTAAAGGTCCTTGGAGTTTCAGATCATGCTATATCTATGCCAGGTACAGCTCATGAATATTATTTTAATAATTTAAAGGTGATTAAGGATGAAATTATGGGAGTTAGAATTCTAAAAGGAATAGAGGCTAACATAATGGATTATGAAGGTAGAATAGATGTACAAGAGGAGTTGGCACTGGAACTTGACTATGTCATAGCTAGTATGCATCCACCTTGTGTAGCACCAGGAACCATTGAAGAAAATACTAATGCTTTAATAAAGGTTATGGATAATCCTTATGTTAAAATCATAGGTCATCCTGATGATAGTAGATTTCCTTTGGATTATGAAAAAGTAGTATTAGCGGCTAAAGAAAAAAATATGGTTTTTGAAATGAATAATACATCCATATCTCCAAAGAGCTTTAGAAGAAATGCTAGAGAAAATCAAATAACTCTTCTAAACTTATGTAAAAAACATGGAGTTAAAATAATCATGGGCAGTGATGCTCATATTTACTATGATGTAGGAGAATTTTCAGCCTGCTATCAGTTACTTAAGGAGATAGATTTCCCAGAAGAACTTGTATTAAATTTTAATATGGATTCTTTGGAATATGTATTAGGAAAAAGATAATATAAGGTGGTATATCAACAAAATGTTATATTTGTGTGGATATAGCACCTTTATTGATAATTAATTGTGTATAAAATCACTAAAATGGAATACTATTTATGAGGTGATTTTATGAAATCTGTATGGATTGAAAGCTGTAACTTTAAAAAGAGGGAATCTTTAAATGGAAATATAGAGGCAGATGTAGTAGTTATAGGAGCTGGTATAACAGGAATATTAACTGCCTATATGCTAAAGAAAAAAGGAATAGATGTAGTTATAATTGAGGCTGAAGAGATTTGTAGTGGAAATACAAAAAATACCACTGCCAAGATAACTTCTCAGCACTCCTTAATTTATGATAAGTTAATCAAAGAATTTGGAGAAGATAAGGCAAGACAATATGCAAGTGCTAATGAGTTAGCTATAAAAAAATATAAAGAGATAATAGAGAATGAGAGAATTAAGTGTGACTATGAGGAGAAGGATGCTTATTTATATACATTGGATAATATTGAAGCTTTGGAAAAAGAATTAGATGCAGCAACTAAGTTAGGAATAAAAGCTAAACTATTAAAAAATATAGAGCTTCCTTTTCAGGTTAAGGCAGCTTTGAAATTTTATAATCAAGGTCAATTTAATCCGCTTAAGTTTTTAGAAGTTATTACTGAGGAATTAACCATTTACGAAAATACTAAAGCTTTAGAAATTAAAGATGAGCTAGTTGTTACAAATAAAGGGATGGTTGCTGCTAAGGTAATAGTAGTGGCTACTCACTATCCAATTATGAATACACCTGGGTATTATTTCATTAGAATGCATCAAGAAAGATCCNNTTATAGCTTTAGAGAATGCTCAAGATGTCAATGGAATGTACATTGGTATTGATAAATGGGCATACTCTTTTAGAAACTATAAGAACTTATTATTGCTTGGTGGAGGTTCGCATAGAACTGGCAAAAATGAAGCTGGTAGTAAGTATGAAGAATTAAGACAGGTAGCAAAGGAGTTATATCCTAATGCTAAGGAGAAATATCATTGGTCTGCTCAAGATTGTATTCCTATAGATGAAATACCTTACATAGGTCAATATTCCACTGAAACTCCTAATGTATATGTGGCAACGGGTTATAAAAAATGGGGAATGACATCTTCTATGGTGGCAGCTATGATTTTATCTGATATGATATCTGGAAATAAAAATGATTTTGCAGATATATTTTCTCCTACAAGATTTGATATGTCAGCATCAAGTAAAAATCTAGCACAGGATGTTATAGAAACTACAAAGAATTTTATAGCACAAAAAATTCACATTCCAAGTGAACATGTAGATAAGGTAGAAACTGGTCATGGTGGAATTGTAGAATATAATGGAGATAAAGTTGGGGTATACAAAGATAATAATGGTAATATATTTACTGTAACTACAAAATGTCCTCATTTAGGCTGTGAACTTCAATGGAATCCTGATGAGTTATCATGGGATTGTCCATGTCATGGTTCTAGATTTGATTACAAGGGTAATTGGATAGAAAGTCCAGCTATTAGGAGATTATCCCATGAATAAAATTAAATGTTATACAAGGAAAAAGAATTTTTTTGAGGGCTGGTATTTTAAACATCAAAAGGGTGAGGATACTATATCCTTTATACCTGGCATAAATATAGATAGTAAAGGAAATAGGTCAGCCTTTATACAAGTGATAACTAATAAGAATTCCTACAATATAAATTATAGTTTTTCTAAATTTATAGTTTATGAAGATAAGTTAAAAATAAAAATTGGAGATAGTATTTTTTCATCTAAAGGCATTGAAGTCCACATTAAAGATGAGGGTTTAACTATAGAGGGGAAAATAGAATATGACTTATTGACTCCTGTAAAATATGATATAATGGGACCTTTTAGTTTTATACCTTTCATGGAATGTAGCCATGGTATAATTAGTTTATATCATAAATTAAAAGGAACTTTAATTATTAATGGTGAAGAGATGGATTTTCAAGGCGGAGTTGGATACATTGAAACAGATAGAGGTAACTCTTTTCCTAAGACTTACTTATGGACCCAGTGTAATGATTTTAAAAATGAAAAAATATCTATAATGGGGGCTATAGCAGATATTCCTTTTATGGGGTTAAATTTTAAAGGATGTATATGTGTTGTATATTATAAAGGAAGAGAATATAGATTATCTACCTATAATGGAGTTAGGATTCTTAAATATAATTGTAAGTCATTAATGTTAAAAAGGGGCAAGTATGAATTGCAGATAAAAGTTAATGATGGAAATTCACAAAAGTTATTAGCACCCTTAAGTGGGAATATGAGTAGAACTATCCATGAAAATGCAGCTTGCTCAGCTAACTTTAAGTTTTATATAGAGGATAAGTTAGTCTTTGATATAGAAAGTGACAACTGTAGCTTTGAATATGTGGATAAATAAGATTTTAAATAGTTCTATATCTAATAAAAATTGAATTATAAACTTATATTAAACTAGCATTTAAAATATTAAGATGCTAGTTTAATATTTTAAAAAAGACTATTTCATAAATATATATCTATATGGTATATTAAAACAATAGCAAAAAAATCTATAGGGGGAATTGTGCCATGGTATTTTATTTTTCAGGAACAGGAAATTCTTTATATGTAGCAAAAAATTTATCTGGTAATCAAGGGGAAGAATTAATTTCAATATCTAAAGAGATGAAACAAGAAAAAGAATTTTATGAGTATGACTTGAAGGCAAGAGAAAAGATTATTTTTGTTTACCCAATCTATGCTTGGGCGCCGCCAGCACCAGTAGTTAAATTCATTAGTAAATTAAAATTAAATAACTATAAGAATAATTATTTAACAGCAGTAGTAACCTGTGGTGAGAATATAGGAAATAACATGAATATAATAGGTAAAAAGTTAGGTGCTAAGGGGTTAAAATTAAATAGTGGATTTTCAATTGTCATGCCTAGTAATTATATTATCTTTGGAAGAGTAGATGAAGATGATATTGTGAATAGCAAGATGTCTAAGTCTTTAGAGACCCTTGGGGAAGTAAATAATCTTATAAGTGATAATGTTAGGGATGTATTTAAGGTTGAAACAGGACCCATGCCTAAGATTATGACAGCCATAGCTAATCCTATATTTAATAAGTTGGGTATAAATGCTAAAAAGTTTCATGTTACAGATGATTGTATAGGATGTAAACTTTGTGAACAGGTATGTAATACTAAATGCATTAAGGTTGATAAAGTTCCTAAATGGGGAGACAACTGCTGTCAATGTTTAGCATGTATAAGTTATTGTCCTAAGGAAGCCATCCAATATGGAAAATATACAATTAATAAAAAGAAATATAGAAATTCTAAAATTGATGTAGGTGAAATGAAAATATAACTTGATAAGAATTTCATATAGCTTAGTTAAATTTTTAAAGGCTCTCTTTATCATTACAACTTTACATTTTAAAATGTGTATATATTTCTATAATAGAAATAACAATAAGAGTACCAAATTCAAAGGAGAGTTTATCCATGAAAAACTTATTTAAAGGTATTTTTGTATTACTTATTTTCAATTATATATTATGTGATGTAGCTTTTGCTAAAGAGAGAAGTTATAATTTAGCTGATAGAAAGCAAGATAATAAAATAGAGGTTGCAGTAGTTGTAAAAGACGAAGGTATTTGGGCAGTGAATATTAATAAGCCTTCAGAAAAAATAATAATTAATAGTGGGAATTATAGAGAGCCAATCATAAGCGAAAATGGATATGTAGCCTATCGGGATACTAAGGATAACCTGTATATAGCAAAAATAGATTTTCATAAAAAAGTAGACAACAATATTAATGTAGATGATAATGTTACTGCCTATCAATGGAACAAGGATGGAAATTTAATTTATTCCAAGTCTACAGGAGGAGCATATATATTTGGAGTTAAAGATAAAACTAAAGAAGCATTGACTGGAGGAAAAGAGTTCTATACGCAAATTTTATTAGGAAAAGATAACTCTTTATTTGCAGTAAAGAATATTATAAAAAAAAGTAATTCAGATAATTATCCTTTTCCTCTAGGTATAGTTAAGTTAGATTTAGCATCTAAAAAAGAAAAAGTAGTGGTACCATATATACCTATAAATTCCCAAAATCATGATTTAGGGTTGAATCCAAAGATGGCTACCATTTCTATTAATGGAGTTAATTTAATTGTATGGTGTAGACCTAATTCTGCATCTATGACAGCAGATGGAGTGCCCATAGGAGTTTATAATGATGAAAGTAACAAATGTAGAAAGATACTTAATAAAGAGATTATAGTTTTAACTTACGAGGATATGATGTCTGTATCACCTATAAATGATAATTTAGTGGCTATTATAAATGGTGCATATAGNNTAAAACTTTAGGAATATTAAATTTAGAAGATGATAGCTTTAAAAAAATCACTAAGGATGGAGAAGTAGCTATGACTCCAAACTATTCTAGTGATGGTAGTAAGATAATATATTCTGCTTCAGCTTATAGTGAAAATCTTCAGCAATGGGAAAGTTCTAACAATCAACATATATATGAAGTAAACTTAGAAAACAATGAAATTACTAAATTGACTAATTCATCTATGGGATGGGATTTTTATCCTAACTATATTAATGATGATAGTGAATTTGTATTTATAAGAAAAGATAAAGAAAATAAATTTTATTTAATTAAAGGGAATAGAGAGGGGAAGGAACAAGTTATAATTGATAACATTCTAAATACTGATGATAGTGCATCTATAAATGAGTATTTTTGGTATTATGGACATTACGATATGAAAAAGGTTTTTAATAATATGGAAATAACTCAATGATTTAAAAAATTGATATTTATCCGATGACTACCAGCTCTAATACTGCCATCTTTTTTAAAGTGGCAATTAAGAGCTGCTACGTCCCTGGATAACGATTTCCCCTAAAGGACAACGAATTCTAAGTATCAAATAAATTGATACTAGAAATTCTGTTAGTAAGCTTCGAAGAAGCTAAGAAATCTGTTTATCCGATGACTACTGGCTCTAATACTACCATTTTGTTAAAAGTGGCAGTTAAGAGCTGCTACGTCCCTGGATAACAATTTCCCCTAAAGGACAACGAATTCTAAGTATCAAATAAATTGATACTAGAAATTCTGTTAGTAAGCTTCGAAGAAGCTAAGAACTCTGTTTATGCACTAAGATACACATATGATGAGAGGAAAGATTAATTTATGGAATTGACATTAGACATATTTCAAACAATGGCATTAGCTTCTATAGTTTTTTATTTTGGAAAATATTTAAAAGAAAAAATATCCATATTAGAAAAGTATTGTATACCAGCACCAGTTATAGGAGGGCTTATTTTTGCAATACTTATGCTTATATTTAGACTGACAGGACTTATATCAATTAATTTAGATACAACTCTACAAAATATTTTTATGACTGCATTTTTCACTAGTGTTGGATTTACGGCTAGTATTAGAATATTAAAAAAAGGTGGTATAAAAGTAGTAACATTCTTAATTTTATCAGTACTTTTAGTAATTCTACAAAATACAGTTGGAGTTGCGTTAGCAGCCTTGTTTAATTTAGAACCCTTATTAGGAATTTGTACAGGCTCTATTCCTATGATAGGGGGACATGGTACTGCAGGGTCATTTGGACCTATTTTAGAAGAAATGGGAATTGCAGGTGCTACAACTGTATCCTTCGCTTCTGCGACTTTTGGTCTCGTTATGGGAAGTATAATTGGAGGATTGGTTGCTAGAACATTAATTATACGCCATAAGCTTAATACTCCTATGAAGGAGGATGATGATAATGCCTGTATGCCACTAGGAGATTTTAATGAAGATAATCAAGATATACTATGTCATAAAAGATTAATGTCAGGAGCATCTTGGATTTTTAAAGCAATGGGAATAGGATCTATAATATCTAATTTTATTCAAGGAATTGGGTTAACTTTTCCATCTTATATTGGGGCCATGCTTGTAGCTGCAATTATAAGAAATATTTGTGATGCCACAAATATTGAGTTAGTAGAAAAAGAAATTGAAAATCTTGGAGGTATTAGCTTATCCTTCTTTTTATCTATGGCTCTTATGGGATTAAAGTTATGGGAACTTTTAGATTTAGCAGTTCCTATGGTTGTTATGCTAATAGCACAAACAATTCTTATAGGTGTATTTGCTTATTTCATAACCTTTAGAATTATGGGTAGAGATTATGAAGCTGCGGTTTTTGCATCTGCAAACTGTGGATTTGGAATGGGAGCTACACCTAATGCTGTAGCTAATATGGATGCACTTTCAAATAAGTTTGGATTTGCACCTACCCCATATTTTGTAGTACCAATTGTAGGGTGCTTATTCATAGATTTCGTAAATTCCGCAATTATTACACTATTTATAAATATAATTCATTAAAGCCATTAATTTAAGCAATCATAGAATAACGACACATTAAAATATTAGAATATAAAAGAAAAAGCAATACACTATTAAAATGTAAATAGTATATTGCTTTTCTTAGGTTAAAATGTATGAAATTAATTTATAAAAGATATAATAATTATGAGATTAGAAAAAGTTGTTATAAAAAGGTAGTATAAAATCTTTCTATTAACATAGGTATTATATAGAATTATTTTTTAAGAAATAATAAATAATTCTATTTTTATAAATACTTTTTTTAATTATATAAAATATAAAAGTTTTATATGAATTATTAAATGGTTATAGGTAATATTTCAAAAAATAATTATTTTATATATGTTGACTTTATAAATTTATAAGTATAGAATTAATATAAAATTGCAAGTCGAAAAATATAATAAAATGTTGAAATATATATAAAGTACATATTAACTATAAAATAAATACAAAAAATGGAGGGATTTTTATGTCTATATTAAAAGGGTTAAATCCAGAAAAGGTTCTAGGCTATTTTGAAGAATTAACTAAAATACCTCATGGTTCAGGTAATGAAAAGGTTATCAGCGATTATTTGGCTAACTTTGGTAAAGAAAGAGGATTTGTAGTAATACAAGATGATGAGTTAAACGTAATCATTAAAAAACCTGCAACTCAAGGATATGAAAATGCACCAGTAGTAACAATCCAAGGTCATATGGACATGGTTTGTGAAAAGAATAAGGATAAGGTACATGATTTTGAAATGGATCCATTAGAGCTTAGAATCGATGGAGACTATCTTTATGCCAATGGAACAACACTAGGAGCAGATAATGGAATAGCAGTAGCTTATGGATTAGCTATTTTAGATTCAAAAGAGTTAAAACACCCTGCTATAGAATTATTTGTTACAACTGGTGAAGAAACAGGTATGTATGGAGCAATAGCAGTAGATCCTAAAAAGCTTGATGGAAAAATATTATTGAATATTGATTCAGAAGAAGAAGGAATATTTCTTGTAAGTTGTGCTGGTGGAGTTACTAACTATGTAAATATAAATAATCAATGGGAAGATGCTTCTAATGAGGCTTTAAAACTAGAAGTTAAAGGATTAAAAGGCGGACACTCTGGTATGGAAATAATAAAACAAAGAGGAAACGCTAATAAACTTATGGGAAGATTATTAAATGACGTATCAAAAGAGGTAGATTTTAATATTTCTCATATAAGTGGAGGAGCTAAAAACAATGCAATTCCACGTGAAGCAGAAGCTACAATTACAGTAGCTACTAAAGATGTAGAAAAAGTTAGAGAAATAGCTAATAACTCATTAGAGATTTTTAAAACTGAATTAAGAATACAAGATCCAGATGTAACTGTAATAGTTGATAAGGCTGAAGTTGATAGACAATTAACTAAAGAAGTAACTGAAGAAATTGTTTCTTATTTGATAGTTGCTCCAAATGGAATTCAAACTATGAGTGAAGACATTAAAGGGTTAGTAGAAAGTAGCCTTAACTTAGGTGTAATAGAATTTAGTGAAGAAAAAGTTACATTTATTTCTGCTGTGAGAAGCTCTGTAAAAACATTAAAAAATGCTATCACAGATAGGATAGATGTTGTAGCAAAATTAGTTGGTGCCGAGGTTGTTAATGATTCAGATTATCCAGAATGGCAATATGAACCAAACTCACCAATAAGAGATTTATGTATAGAAACTTATAAAAACGTTACTGGTGAAGAACCCAAAATAGATGCTATCCACGCAGGACTTGAATGTGGACTTTTAAAAGAAAAAATGCCAGATGTGGATATGATAAGTTTTGGACCAAATTTATTTGATGTACACACTCCAAATGAACATATGAGTATATCATCTGTTGAAAGAGTATGGAACTTTATAATAGCACTGTTAGAAAATATTAAATAAATACCTAAGGTAAATTTTACTTTAGATATTTAATATAAAAATAAACAATTTGATTTAGGCATCCTGAAGAGTACTAGTTAATATGTTTATATTTTTATCAATAGTATTAATTAAAGATAAAGATATAGCTTGTAGATAAATTAAACTTTTAAACATAGTAATTAGTGGCTTTTTTAGGGTGCCTTGTTAAAGAGTTACAAAGGAGGAGAAAAAGTTTATGAACCAAGAGAAAAGAAAATTATCTCAAAGTGCTTATGGTGGATGCAAAGGTGAAGAATATGTTCCTTTTATTCCAACATCAATGGCAATGCCAGAAACAACAGGTTATTCAATTATTTTAGGTATTATTTTAGCATGTGTTTTTGCAGCGGCTAACACATATCTTGGTCTGAAAGTTGGTATGACAATATCAGCTGGTATTCCTGGTGCTATTATTGCAACTGGAGTATTAAAAGGAATGTTTAGAAGAAATAACATTCTAGAAGCTAACATGGTAGCATCTCTAGCTGCTATGGGAGAATCTATTGCCGGGGGAATTATATTTATTTTACCTGCATTAATTTTATGGGGGTTAAAATTAAGTATTCTAACTGTTGTTATTGTTACAATAATTGGTGGAGTTATGGGAGTATTTTTCATTACACCACTTAGAAGATACTTAATCGTGGAAGAACACGGAAATTTAGTTTATCCAGAAGGTATGGCTGCAGCTGAAGTTCTTGTAACTGGCAGTGAAGGTGGACAAGGCTTCAAAACAGTTATGACTGGTCTTGGAGTAGGAGCTGGATATAAACTTTTCTCAGGTGGATTTGCACTTTGGGGAGAGCAAGCTACTTATGTTATTAAAAGTTATCAAGGTACAATGATGGGATTTGACACTTTAGCATCACTTCTTGGTGTTGGATTTATAGTTGGTACTAGAGCATCATTACTTATGTTTGGTGGTTCTGTTATAGCTTGGTTTGCACTTATACCATTAATTAAATTCTTAGGAGTTGGACTAGCAGAACCTTTATTCCCAGCTACTAAAATTATAGCTGAAATGAGTGCTAACGAAATCTGGGCTAACTATATTAAATATATAGGTGCTGGAGCTGTTGCAATGGGAGGCTTTATTTCGCTTGCTAAGTCTATTCCTACTATTATCACAAGTTTTAAACAAGCTATGGGTGGAATAGGTGCAGGTAAAAATGACAAAGTAAGTAGAATTGATTTAGAAGCGCCTCTTACTTGGGTTATTCTAGCAGCTGCTTTTGGATTCGCATTAACTTGGTTATTACCAATGGTTAACGGTGGATTTGTAGGTGGAATCATGGCAGTTTTATTCAGCTTCTTCTTTGCCGTTGTTTCAGCTAGAATGGTTGGTATAATTGGAGCATCAAACAACCCAGTTTCAGGTATGACTATAGCTACAATGTTATTTGTAACTACTGTAATTAAATTAACTGGTGGAGTAAGTCAAGAGTATATGACTAAAGCTGTATTAATAGGTGGAGTTGTTTGTGTTGCTATAGCAGTAGCTGGTGGAGCAGCACAAAGTTTAAAAACTACATTTATTATAGGTGGTACTCCTAAAAAAGTTCAATTAGGAATGTTTATTGCACTTTCAGTAGCAGGAGTTTTTGCAGCACTTGTAATTAATATGCTAGACATTGCTTATGGAATAGGTTCTGCAGCTGTAGCAGCACCACAAGCTACACTTATGAAAATGATCGTTGAAGGTATTATGACAGCTCAATTGCCATGGACACTAATAATAATTGGTGCTGCAATTGCATTATTCTGTGAATTAGCTGGAATAGCGGTATTACCAGTTGCTCTTGGTATATACTTACCAATAACTTTAAATGCTGCTATCTTAGTTGGTGGAATTATCAGAGAAATAGTTGAAAGAAAATTCTCTAAGGATAATGACAGAAGAGGAGAAGTTGTTGAAAAAGGAACTCTTCTTGCTTCAGGTTTAGTTGCTGGAGATGCATTAATGGGTATAGTAGTAGCTGGTCTAGCAGCAGCTCAAGTACCTATAGCATTTGGTAAGAATTTCTTACCAGGAATAACTCAAAGCAATCTATTTGCTTGTGTAATGTTCTTATTACTAGGATTATGGATTTACATGTTCTCTTGTAAAAAAGACAAAGCTGTTAAATAGTTGTAACTATTAAATAGTAAATTATATAATAATTTAAAATCGCTTTGCCACAGGTAAAGTCTATCTGTGGACAAGCGATTTTAATATTATAATAACTTAAAGTACATAATAAAGTATAATAATTTGAATTAAAGAATATCTTACATTTAATGGTTATAAATAAGTTAGGAGGAATTTTGCATGAAGAATAAGAAAACACAAGAAGAAATACAAAAACAAGCTCAAGATACAAAGCATAATTTTGCCCTTTATGTACCTGAAATTAAACAAGAGAATTGGGAAGAAAAAGATGGTAAAGTTATTATACATATAAAAGTTACTGATCCAGTTAAAAAATTTCTAGCCTGGATGGTTAAAAGAACTCCTGAAACTAAATTAGAACTAGATGAGAGATGTTCTACAGTATGGAAGTATATAGATGGAAATAGAACCGTTTATGATATTGCAAAACTTATGGCAGAAATTTATAAAGAAAATGTAGATGGAGAACTATATAGATTAGTAACTTATTTAAAATACATATCTAAAAGAGGATGGATAAAGTTTAAAGAATATGATAAAGAAGTTGAAATTTAATATACATAACATTTAATTAACATAAAATTTAAAATTACAAGACCTATGTAAATACAAGGGTTATAGGTATTAGAGAGGATAACCTTACATCATTGAAAGATATATGTAAGGTTATCCTCTTGTTCTATTTATACATGTAAGGTAAACTATATGTATGTCAAAATTGGTACAAGTAGCAAGGAGTGAAAATTAGTGGGTTTAGATTTGATAGTTATATTAAAAGCAATAATTATTGCAATAGTAGAAGGATTAACAGAGTTTATTCCAGTTTCATCTACGGGACATATGATATTAGTTGGTAATGCTATTAACTTCCGTGGTGAGTTTGCTGATATGTTTCAGGTAGTTATTCAACTAGGGGCTATACTTGCAGTAGTGGTATTATATTGGAATAAGATTAAGGATAGTGTAATAGAATTTTTTAAATGCATATTCACATTGGGTAAGAAGGGTCAAACTGGATTTAAATTTGGAATTAATGTATTGATTGGATGTATTCCAATGGGCATAGTAGGAGTTATTTTTTATAAGCAAATTAAAAGCTTATTTAATCTTCAATCAGTAATTGTTGGATTATTAGTAGGAGGATTTTTACTACTTATAGTGGAAAATTTCTTTAGAAAGAGAAAAAACAAAGCTGTTAAAAACATAGATGATATAACACCTATGCAAGCATTAAAGGTAGGGATATTCCAAGTTCTTGCTGTATGGCCAGGAATGTCAAGAAGTGCATCTACCATAATGGGAGGTTGGGTTGCTGGGCTCTCAACTCCAGTAGCAGCAGAATTCTCATTTTTCTTAGCAGTACCTGCAATGGTAGGATCATCAGCTAAAGATTTATTTGAATTTAACTATTCTATTATGACTCCAACCTTATGGGTTGCATTAATAATTGGGTTTATTGTTGCCTTTGTTGTATCAATAATAGTTATGGACAAATTCGTTACTTTCTTAAAGAAAAAGCCTATGAGAGTATTTGCTATATACAGAGTAGCAGTAGGAGTACTACTTGCTGTGTTAGTATTTACAAAGGTTATTACCTTAGTAGCTTAAATTAAATGATAACTTTAATAAAAAAGAGAGCAAATTCATTTTTCAATGAATTTGTTCTCTTTTTTTATAACTACCAACTACCAGATGATCCACCGCCACCGGAAGAACCGCCACCGAAGCCGCCAAAGCCGCCGCCACCGGAAGAACCACCGCCGCCGAAGCCACCGCCACCTCTAGGACCTCTTCCACCTCTACTAGTCCAAAATAACATTCGTAGTAATCTACCTCTATTGAAGATGGAATCTATAAATACAAAGATGATGATAGCTATAAATATAAATATGTTAAAACCACCATTATCCTCATAATCTTCTTCACTAGGCATTGTTACATTCAAAGACTTATCTAAGGTGACACCATATTCTTCACTAGCATAATCACATAAAACACTATAACTATTTAGAATTCCTTCACTATAATTTCCATCTTTAAAACTTGGTTTTGCAATGGAAGTCATAACTCTACTTGAAAGTGCATCAGGTATAGCACCTTCAAGACCTCTTCCTACCTCTACTCTCCATTGCCTATCATCTATGGCTACAAGAATTAAAAGACCATTGTCTTTGCCTTTCTCACCTATTCCCCAGGTTCTAAAGAGACTATTGCTATAATCTTCAATTGGAGTATTGTTTAGTGTATTTATTACAACAACAACAGCTTGAGCACCTGTTTTATCCTCAAGTTCTTTACCTAAGGAAATAATTTTATTAGCATCTTCACTATCTACAATGCCAACATAGTCATTTAAATATTTATATTTAGTTGGACTAGGGTAAGTATCTTCTGCCAATGCACTAAAAGAAGAGAGCAGTAGTATAACAACAAGTAAAGAAAGACAGTGCTTTAAAAATTTAATTGTACTTTTCATCTTTATTTAGAAAAGTCTACAGAAGGGACTTCTGCAGCACCTGCACTTGCTTTATAAAATGGTTTCTCGTCAAATCCAAATAATGAAGCTACTATATTGGCAGGAAATCTTAAGATTTTAGTATTATACTGTGTTACTACATTGTTATAATCTTGTCTAGCAATGGCAATTCTATTTTCTGTTCCTTCTAATTGCACTGATAAATCTAAGAAATTTTGATTAGATTTTAAGTCAGGATAATTTTCAACTACTACTAACAATCTAGAAAGAGCGTTAGATAGTTCAGTATCTGCAGCTGCTTGGTCAGAGATATTTGTAGCTCCTGCAAGTTTAGCTCTAGCGTCAGCTATTTCCGTAAATATTTCCTTTTCTTGAGTTGCATATCCTTTTACTGTATTAACTAGGTTAGGGATTAAATCTGATCTTCTTTGAAGCTGAGTATCAATATTTGATTCCGCTGCACTAACTCCTTGTTTAAGAGTTACAAGATTATTGTAATTTCCAACTAAAAATACAGCAATAATAATCACAATAATTATTATAGGAAGGAAAACCTTCATACCTTTTTTCATAATTTATTCTCCTTTCAATGTTTAATTTAGTATATGTTTTAATTTCACATATTATATATGAATTAATCTTATTCTTAACAAGATTAATTAGAAACGTAAAGTAATGAGTTATAAATTAAAACTGTTGCTTTACATTATATTCATTATAATCAAGAAAATTTACAAAATCAATGTAAATAAGAAAATCCTGTGATTTGCACAGAATTTTCTTATTTTGATATTAACCTCTATCTTCATTTACAATCAGGGGGGATTATTTATGAAGTGTTTGATATTTTACTTAATACTAAGGGTTTCCACTTTAAATATTGCTTAAAAGTAATATTTAAAGTGGATTACTTATTTCAGGGGTTAATTTATTTACTTTAAATATTAGGAAATTAATTATCTCTTATATAATCTTGGGGAATTACTTACGAAATATTTATTATCTCCTGTTAATATTTATAATAAGGGTAAATTGTGACATCTGTGTGACAAAATTATTATTAGATTATAAATAATTTTAGAAGGAAATTAATGAGATTAAACTTTGTTTATAAGTTGAATAAGTGATATTAGTAAATATAAATTTAATAAATAGCTATGGAATTATATTGAAATTAAAGATATAATTAGTACAAGGAAATATATGTAGTACAAGGTATAAGGAGTGAGGATAATGGAGATTATTAAAGAAAAATTAAGTGAAGTAAGGGAGCATATTAAGAATGTAACTTACTTAATTCATGCACAAAGCTTAATACATTGGGATATGCAAACAGGAATACCCTCAAAAGCTATAGATGGAAGAATTGAGGTAGTTGGGTATCTATATTCGGAATGTATAAAACTTATGACTTCTCCAAGAATAGGGGAATGGATAGAGTACTTTTCAGATAAAATGGACAAGTTATCTTTTAAGGATAAAAAGATTATAGAAAACTTAAAAAGAAACTATGATGAGCTTATAAAGATACCACCTGAAAGAAATAAAGAGTATCAAATGTTATGTTCAACATCAGAAGCATTTTGGAAACAAGCTAAGGCAAACAATGATTATGAAGGCTTTAAGCCATATCTAGCAAAGATAATAGAGTTTAATAAGGAATTTGCTGAATATATAGGATATGAAGGAAACATATATAATAAATGCTTAGATGATTATGAAAGAGGATTGACTGTAGATAGGGTAGATAAAGTATTTAAAGAGCTTAGGGATGGTATAGTGGACCTTTTAGAGAAGATTAAAGCCTCTAAGGTAAGTATAGACGAGTCCTTCTTTAAAAAGCAATTTCCTACTAAAGATCAAGATGAATTTGGTAAATTTGTTTTAGAAAAATTAGGATATGATTTTGAGGCAGGAAGACTAGATACTACTGTTCATCCATTTACAACTAACTTCGGAAATAAAGATGTTAGAATAACAACTAATTATGATGAACATGATTTTAGAAGTGCGTTCTTTAGCAATATTCATGAAGGTGGACATGGTATTTATGAGCAAAACTCAGCAGATGGTTTAGAATATACAGGTGTTTCAGGCGGAACTTCTATGGGTGTACATGAATCACAATCTAGATACTATGAAAATATTCTAGGAAGAAGTAAGGAATTTTGGGCTTATTTTTATCCAGAGGCTCAAAAGAGATTCCCTCAATTTGAAGGAGTTAATTTAGAAGATTTCTATAAAGCTATAAATAAGGTAGAACCTTCTTTAATTAGAACAGAAGCAGATGAATTAACTTATAGCATTCATATTATAATTAGATATGAATTGGAAAGAGCTTTCATGAATAATGAAATCACAGTAGAAGAGTTACCAGCTGCTTGGAATGAAAAATACAAGGAATATTTAGGTGTAGAGCCTAAATATGATTCAGAAGGAATTCTTCAAGATACTCATTGGGGTGCAGGGTTAATTGGATATTTCCCAAGCTATGCTCTTGGTAATGTATATGGAGCTCAATTTTTAAATAAAATGAGACAAGAGATACCTACCTATGACGAAGAAGTTAAGAATGGTAATTTTACAGTAATAAAAGATTGGTTAAGAGAAAACATACATCAATTTGGTTCTCTTTATACTCCATCAGAGCTTATTGTAAAAGTAACAGGAGAAGAATTAAATCCTAAATATTTCTTAGAGTACTTAAATAAAAAATACGGAGAAATATACGAAATATAAGTGACACTCCAAATTTTATATTTGGTCAGTGGAACTTAAGTGAGACTCTAAATCTATGATTTAGTTAGTCGAACTTACTCATTCGAATATATATGAGAAGGAGTTTCCTTTAAAACAGTGCATGTAAGAAGGAGTTTCTTTTAATGTGATAAATCTTAGAAACGTAATGATAGAAACTTTTTCTTTTAATGAAAGGGCTATTAACTTATGCAAGAAGATTGGATTTAAAGAGATAGGAAGAAGAAGAAACTCTATTATATATGGAAATAATGAGTTTGATGAAGTCTTCATGGATATATTGAATACTGATTTCCATGAATCAATCATATGTGAAGCACTAAAATAGAAAGAGAACATTATATAACATTAGGCTGTTAAAAAATAAGGGCTATAAACTTTCAGTTTTATAGTTCTTATTTTTTTATTACATTTTATATGAAAATTAGTTAAATCTAAAATTAGTGATTGAGAAATCCATGTGACCATTAATAATAAACAATAAGTGATTAACTCACATAAATAAAATATTAAAAAGGATAAAATATATGTATAATAAAAAGCAGATTTTGAATTATCATATATAGGGAGGCGTTATAATGTTTAATTTTTTTAAAAGAGATAATGGAAAAGTAATAAATATTAATGATATAGATAGTTTGTTAGGTAAGATTAATTTAATTGATATTAGAGAAATATATGAATATAGAAATGGAAGTTTAAAAACAGCTAGAAATATTCCAATGGGAAATCTTTTAAACAATCCAGACAGATATCTTAAAAAAGAAAATGAATATTATCTCATGTGTTAAACAGGTTCGAGAAGTTCACTTGCTTGTAGGAGATTGAATAAAGAAGGTTTTAATGTGATTAATGTTACAGGTGGTATTGGAGCATATAGAGGGGCAGAAGGAAAATAACTCTAATTAATGTATAGATTATTTTAATTTGTAGTTGATATAATTACTTAAGAGTAATATAATTTAATTAAGCTAATACTTAATTAAATTATATTATAAAAGGAGTATATATGATAGAAAGTGTAAAAGTATTTAAAGCTATTGGTGATGAAACAAGAATAAAAATACTAATATTATTATCTAAGAAGAATATTTGTGCAAAGGCAATAGCTAAGCATTTACAAATTTCTGAAGCTGCAGTATCACAACACATTAAAATTCTTAAGGAAGTAGATTTAATTGTAGGTTACAAAAGAGGATATCATGTAATCTATGATTTAAATAAGAAAGTTTTAGAAAAAGCTATAGAATTTATTAATGTATTAATTACTGATGATGTACGCCTAATAGATGATAAGTTTAATATAAGGTTAGAGAGCTTTCATGCTTTACAATGTGAAAAAAATTGTAAGGTGGTAAAGAAATGCTGTAAAGAGAGATTAAAGGAGGAAGAGTAATGAAGGTTTGTTTTCCAGTTAAATCTAATGAAGGTATGGAGAGTGTACCATATGGACATTTTGGAACAGCTCCAATGTTTGTAGTATGTAATTTAGAAACTAATGAGGTTAAAACTATAGGAAATGGTGATTTAGGTCATCAACATGGTATGTGTCAACCAATGAAAGCATTATCAGGAGAAGTAGTAGATGCTGTGGTTGTAGGTGGTATTGGTCAAGGAGCTATAGTTAAGCTAAATTCCCAAGGAATAAAGGTATATAGAGCAGCAGAAGGAACTATAAATATAAACTTAGAGAAGCTTAAAAAAGGTGAGTTGTCAGAATTCGCCATGAATCATACTTGTAATCATGATGGATGTGACCATCATTAAAATATAATAAAAAGTTAAAGAATTGTATGAGGGGCTTTCGCAAAATAGAT